>JBBRIO010000475.1:0-4407 GCA_038220855.1 Bryobacterales bacterium
GATGAGTTCCTGTACTGGCAGAGTGGCACCTTTGGCCTGAAACCGGTTTACCGGATCGCGCACGTGGGCTTTCAGCGCACTGCCGCTGGCTACGGAGATGCCTACGTCATCGCGTCCAAGATGTTATATGCGAGCCACTACTTTCGTAGTGCTCTCGAAATCCGCCTAGTTATTCCTGGTCAGGACCAAAAGATCGGTGGCATGCACTACCTTGTCACGGTGCAGAGGTCCCGCGTCGACGGCATGGGCGGGTTTCGGGGTCGCTTCTTCCGCGCTGTGGCCACTCAGCGGGCTCGCCGAGCGTTGGAAACACACCTGGCGGAAGTCAAGCGGAGGGTGGAGACCGGCTTCAATGCAAAACAATGACGAGCATCACCAGGACGAAGATCACCAGAAACCGGTCATTCGTTCAAACGCCAGGTTTCGAACGATCTTCTTGTGGGGATTGTTTTTTGTCGCCATAATTGCTGCCGCGGCTGTTGCGCAGCTTGCATTCGATCGCTACCGCCTGCGAACCATTGATGTCAACGCTGCCCGAGCTCTAAAGCCGACAATCGAGAACGGTGTAGTCCGTGTCCGCATTGCCGAGGGGAGGCTGTTGGGAGAACTGGCGCGATTTGAAGACGAGCTCTTCGCTTACCTGATGTTTGATTATTTGAAATCGCGGCCAACTCTGGCTGGCCGCGATTTGCTATTGACATACACTCTGACTGGGAGCAAAGTAAGTTACGTTATCAGAGAGGCCCTGCCGGATGATTTCATCTCCGGCTTGTCCCTGCTTTACGAATCACCCACGCTTTTCCCCTTCCTGACCACAGAATGGAGTATCGTCGATAATCGCGTATTGGCACACTACCGAGAACAGAGCCGAACCTTTGTAAGTGCCTACACCTTCCCTTCCTATCGAAAGCTCGAGCACTTGACTCAAGCGGAAATTGTAGCCTACACGCGACGGTTCATCCGATTCAAATCAACCACCGATCCGCGTATTCGGAGGCAGATTGAGCCGGTTCCCAGTGCCCTCAGCAAAGATGAGGCAGAGCAATTGGCCGAAGATATTGTCCTGATCGCCCAGTTCTATCAGTTGCCGCTGGAATTCTTCCTGGGGATTGGCGCTATGGAAAACAACTACATGAACGTAAAGGGGGATATTGGCAACGCCATTTGGAAGACGGCCGCGGCGGCGGACGATGTCATCCTCCGGAGACGAAATGGCCACGTGCTCGTCCTCAACGAGGCGCTAGGGGAATGGCAGATCACCCGCGAGACCCTCCGGTTTGCCCATGCACTTTACCTTCGCGACCAACGCGATTACGGAAAGCTCCCCGAACGTCTCCGCCCTTCCAAGCAGCTCGATGTAACGGGCATTGATCATGTTGTTCTTACGACCTATGCGGGAATTCTGTTCCGAGATCTCCTGGATCGATTCGGTGGCGATCGAGGAAAGGCCATCGGAGCATACAAC
Organism: Bryobacterales bacterium; assembly: GCA_038220855.1. Classification (GTDB taxonomy): domain Bacteria; phylum Acidobacteriota; class Terriglobia; order Bryobacterales; family Bryobacteraceae. The sequence goes on from JBBRIO010000475.1 coordinate 1,466, forward strand.
GGCGGTCCCGGCAATCCCAACGCTCGCTACGAGGCCGGAGTAAGGCTTGTGGCGCAATATGCGCGTAAGACCCTGGAACAGGCAGCGGCGCTGCGAGGGGAGCGAGTCGTGAATCGCCGTTATTTCCGTTCTGTGCCAACTCCCGCGTTAACTCGATAGACGTAGAGTCGAGGTGTGACGCGGTCGTTTGGATTAGACTTATCCGCGGACCGACCCTTTCGTCTGACGGTGTTTTACTAACCCCATAATGCTCGGTTTTCACACCCCGCTCATCGAACCCAACGGGCAAGCTAAAGCATCCGGCTCTCGGAGAATGGTTCACGAGTTCGCCCACGGAAAGCTGCGGGTCCGCGTGACAAGGCAGACGAGTCCCAACAGATCCTGCAGGTGGGCCTCTGAAAACCATCTGGTACCCCTCCCGCGCACTTCGTGTTTGGCGCACAGCCAGTGATGCGGCCGTTTGCGGGAATGACTTTCGACAACCCGGTAGACACTACTGACCGGACCCAGACAGAAGTAGTTGGCACAACCATTCAGCATGCTGTTGAGCTTTCCCGCCGTTCTCCCGGCGTACAGCAGGTTGGTATTTCGTCCGGTCTCACTGCTGTTCGCCTCACAGAAGCGGTTCACCCGCTTCTTGGACGGCACGGTGCCCAGATACGCGGACCCGTTTGTTGAGGGTAGTATCATCCGTTCGTTTACCCAGCAAACCGAACTTCTCTTCCTGCTGCCGCGGACTCACGTCGGGTTCACCGTCGACTTCAGCTTCCCCATGGTTCTCCGCGTCTTCGCCACCGCTTCTTCCGGGCTGCCGCGGTAGGAAATCACCAGGTCTTCGGCATAGTTGACGACGTGCGCTCCCAAACGTCTCTCGTGCCCTAACTGTTTCCAGCCGAGCCCTACCCGGCGCATGTATAAATCTCTGAGCATCGGCCTGATGACTCCCTGAACGCAAAAGCGAACTTCCGCCAGTTGTACTCCCTTCAGGAGACGAAGATGTTGACGGACTTGAAGTTGAATTCGATGTTAGCGGCAGCGAGTGTCGGATTATGATGCTTCCTGGACCAACAATGACTTCTTTGACCAGCAAGCGAACACTCTCCCGTTCCGCCATCCCTTTCTGTGGCAGAACCGGGAGGGGTGAGCTTTTAGCAAATGGGTCGCCGGAAGGCGTCCCGCAGCCCTATTTCTTCTCTCCACTCAACGCCACAAAGCCCGATATAACGTCGAATAACTCCTCGTCGATGCGGCTCTGGCGCAAACGATGGAAGGTGCGGTTGAGTTCCTCTAGCGAATCGTCGATGTTTTTTTCGGCGCGTTGCATCGCCGCCAGTCGGCTCGCGTTCTCACTCGCCAGGGATTCGGCGCACGCCCGGAAGAGCGAGACAAACAGATATCCTCGGATGAGCGCCCGCAATGTCGGAATGCCGCGGTCGATGACCTCGGGCAAGTTTCCCGTAGGCCAGGGACGCTGGGCAAGCCTGCGCCGCCAGTCTTCGTCCAGGGGAAGCAGGCGCTGGCTGACGGGCTCATAAGCCGCGCCGGAGATAGGGCGGTTGTAGAAGAGGTATAGTGCGGTGGCTTCACCCGAATTGCTTCGTGCCTCCACTTCCACGACGATCTGGCCGACCAGCGCGGCAATCGCCGTGACAGAATTCGGCACCGCAAAGAGACCCGCCAGCGACAGTTCAGCATCTTGCAAGCGCGCGTGAACGCGCTCCCCGACTGCCCAGACGTGTGGTTCACCGGTTACGGTGCCCAAAGTCTTGACCGCGTATGCGGCCACGAGATCGTTAAACTGGCCAACCAGTCCCTGGTCGGAGCCAAATACTACCGCACCGATCGCGCTTACTTCCGTTCGTCCTGGTTTGCCCGCGATTGGAGGCGTTTCGGCCATGGCCCGGAAACAAACGCCCAACCCCAGTTCCACGGTGCGATTGTACTCGCCCAGCGCCCGCACCGCCTCTTCGTATTGTCCGATACTCGAGGCGGCCACGGCTTTCATGGTACGGACGACGGATTGTAGATCCCTGGCGCTGCTAATCCTTCTGCGCAGGCTCGCCGCAGTGTCGCTCATGCTATCAGGCTTCCGGTCCGGACAGAGGCGGGTCAGTCCGATGGGCCTGCTTTTCGCGCTGCCGCCCAAGGGTGCTCCCGATCAATCTGGCCAGCTTGTCCGAGGCACCTCCGACGGCATCCTCTACGCTGGATGCCTGGTGGGTGACCGCGATAGGCTGACGCCCTTCGAGTCGCGCCTCAATCATGCATCGCGAATCGTTCTGGCCGCTCTTGTGACTGTTTTCGTCACTGAGGTGAACTTCCACTCGCGTGATGTGGTCGCTGACCAGGGTTAGTGCGTTTTCGACTACGGCACTGACATAAGTTGCGAGCGCCTCGCGGCCCTCGATGTTGTGGTCTGTGTTGATTTGGATTTGCATAACAATTCTCCTTAGAATTCAAAGACTCAGAAACGGTAGATGGCGGCAAGTCCTGTCTGTCCGGGCATCTGCCCAGTGGGAAGGACCATGACCCGGCCGCCGGACTTTGCGGTCAATTGGCCCAGATCGTCGAGCAGGTCATCGACTTGCGGATCGTTCATTTCCAAAAAGACAACCTGGCCGGTCGCACCGTCGACCCGGCCGCCAATCAGCCGGTCGGACTCGATGAGCAGGGTTGCGACTCGTCCGGCGGCGGCAGCCTGAGCTACTTCGGTCAAGTCGTCACTGCCACGCTCTTTAGATTTCGCCACGGCGAACTCGTTGGCCAGTGTGACGGCTTGGGCCTGATACCGCGGTTCGACAATGCTCCAGGCGCGCTCCCGAAGTTCATCAATGGGCAGCACGTCTGGATTGATTGAAAGTCCCTCCGCCATTAGAAACGGGTTATGGCTGACTTTGCGAAACAGGTGGTGATGCTCCGGCAGTGCGGCAAGAATTAAAGGC
>JBBRIO010000476.1:0-4404 GCA_038220855.1 Bryobacterales bacterium
CTCGATGCGAGTGTGCTCACTTTCGCAAGGGCGACGACGCGTGCAACTGGAAGAATGGTTTGACGACCTGCGCCGCTCGATTGGCGCTCGACTTCTGCCGGTCACAATGGCAGTCGGCGAACGGTGGGCCGTTCTTTCGGATCAGGCTCAGCGTCGCGGAACTCCGCTAGCAATTATCGACGGGCTGATTGCGGCGACCGCTCTTGAACACAATCTTGTTGTCGCCACGCGCAACATGCGGGACTTTGCCGTTTCCAACGTTCCCTTACTCAATCCGTGGGACGCCGTTGCGGCCCGACCGGACTGAAGAAGCCAATCGATTTCCGCACCCACCGACCCCGGAGGCGATCCCAGCCTGAGGGGCCCCTCCGGGCGATCCGTACAAATTCAGTTGTCAATGATCCACCGGAACCCAAGGAACCCAAGACCGCGAAACGTTTTTTGTGAACGAGATCGCCGGGTTCGTTTTCCGATTTTTTGTTTTTTCGCGGTCGCCACCGAGAGGACAAACGAGGCCCTCCCATACCAGGGTAACGGGCGATGGCAAGCATCTTGGTGGATGTGACTGATTCCACTCGCGATTTTCGTTGTGATCGGCTGACCGCGTCGAGGCATAATGAAGACGATGGCCTCTCTACCGGTCCCGACAATCACGGAGCAGGAATACCTTCGTCTGGAACGCGCCGCTACAAGCAAGAGCGAATTCCACGACGGACAACTGTTTGCCATGTCCGGAGGCTCTTACCGCCATTCCCGCATTGCGGTCCGTCTGACGGTGCTGCTCGAGCGCCAAGTTCCCGCTGGCTGCAGCACCTTTAACTCAGACCTACGCATCAAGATTACCGCCGCGGGAGTGCATACCTATGCCGATGGAAGCGTTGTCTGTGGCGAGCCCCAGTTCGCTGATGGCGAACATGACGCGCTCTTGAACCCCCTACTGATCGTCGAAGTCCTCTCGCCTTCCACCGCCAACTACGACCGCGGCGGAAAATTCGAACTCTACCGGACCATCGAGTCCTTTCGCGAATACCTCGCAGTCCACCAGGACATGCCCTACATCGAATACAATTCGCGCCAACCCGATAGCAGTTGGCTTCTGCGCGAATACACGAATCCCGATGCCATCCTCACCATCGAACGGCTGAACCTCTCGCTGCCCCTAGCGGAGATCTACTGACGGACCTTGGCCACCCAATCTGGATGGTCCGTCTCCAATAACTGCGCTCCCAAGCCGGCCGGATTTCGCTTTCGTTATCGCCCTTACCCAGCAGCGTCACCGCCGCGCGCGCCCCGCATTGGCGCGTGACCGCCACGAAACGCGGATCGGCCAACTGCTCCAGCGACAGCCCCACGATCGTCGTCCGCAGCGCCGCACACGTCTCCCGCAAATCCTCCACGGACTTCACCACGCGCCCCACCATGACCGTCTCTCGGATCACGGCTGAGATCGCCTCCACTGTGCCTGCCTTATGATCGACATCGGTCCGCACGCCGTGCTGCCTAGCCCACAGGAGCGCCTGGCGAAAGGTGGGAATGTGCTGACCTTGGCCCGCGTCCAGTTGCCGCAGTTGATCCCAGGTCAGTTCAGCGACTTGGCCGTGGCTTGGCCGCGCGGACGTCCACCTCCAGGTAATCAGCACCCGCCGCGCCGGCCGCAACGGCCCTCGCAAACGACGCCACCGTGTTCTCTGGCGCCGCGGCCATGAAGCCACGATGCGCAATGGCCCAAACCGTTTGGGGCGGCTGGGCACTAATGTGCAGCGCAACGAGAATGAGGAAAAGGCGCATGAGCCAGTGTATGACGCCAGCAGTAGGCCGTACCATGGAGGTGATGCGACTTTGCTGTTCGGTCCTGTTTGCCGTCACCGCCGTCGCGTTCCAAGCTCCCCGCCCAGTGGACCCCGGAGGTGTGGAGGGCAGGGTGCTTGACCCTTCGAGCAACCAGCCCATCGCGGCAGCACGCGTGACGCTGACGCCCATCCCCATCGTGATGGGCATCCGGCCCACCGGCGGCCCGATGAACGACAGCTTCTACGACTCCACCCAGATGCCCGCCACCCGCACCGGCAAGGCCCCGCCAACCGTGCTGCTAACGGATAGCGACGGAGTCTTCCGCGCTCCGCTCACGCCCGGCCGCTATCAGGTCCGCGCCGAACGCCAAGGCTATGTGCCCGTGCCGGCGGGGCTGACGGTCTTCTCCTTGATCCCTGGCGAAAAGCTGAAAGGCGTGGTGCTCAAGCTCAACCCGCAATCAGCGATCAGCGGTCGTGCCGTGGATGGGGAAGGGAAGCTGCTGGCGGGAATCCGCGTCCAAAGCCTCAAGTGGACCGTCTGGGGCAACCAGCGCCGCCTGCTGATTCCCCAGCAAAGCGCCTCGACGGACGAGCGGGGCGAGTACCGTTTCGCCGGGATGACGCCCGGCCAATACGTACTCTCCGCCGCCACCCCTCCCGATGCGGCCGCCAGCCCGGGCCGCACCTGGGTGACTCTTTTCTCGCCCGGTGTCGCCGACCTCGCCAAGGCCCGCGCGCTCGATCTCACGCCCGGCACCAACCTCACCGGCGTCGACTTTCGCCTGGCACCAGTGCCAGTCTACGCCGTCAGCGGCAAGGTGAATGCCAGTGCAGATGGCCTGCTCGTAACCCTCGCGCCCCGTGATCCATCGCTCCAATTGGCCTCCAACCGGCAATACGCCGCGGCCGTCGGCGCCGATGGCACTTTCGTTTTGCCCGATGTGCCCGCGGGAGCCTACGTGCTCACCGCCCTGGCGAATGACCCGCAGCGTAAATTCACTGGAAACCGCCAGGTCGACGTAGTGGATCAATCCGTTACGGACCTCACCGTGACGATTGAGCCCGGCGTCACCATCCGCGGCCAAGTGCGCGTCTCGGGCGAGCCACCCTTAGACCCCCAGCCGAATCTCCCCACGATCTTTTTCGAAGGCCAAACGCCGGTCTTCTCCGGCGGCCTCCCCGCCCAAACCGACCCACAAGGCCGCTTCACCATCGGCCCGCTCGACCGCGATCGGTATCGGATTTCGGCCCAGGGTTTGCCGCAGGGCTACTATCTGAAGTCCGTGCAAATGGGCGGCGTGAGCAGCGCCGACACGCTCGACCTCACCAAAACCTCCGGCGACGTCATCGTCACCATCGAAGAAGGCATGGCCGAGGTGAACGGCAAGGTCTTTGAGAAAGGCGAAAAGCCGCTCGGCGACGTGCCGGTGTATGCCGTGAATGCGCGCGGCGATGTGGTGCGCAGCGCCATCACCGTCATCGACGGCCAATACCGCCTCAACGAGTTGCCCCCAGGTGAGTACCGCATCTTTCCCGTCATCGATGCCGACATCTCCGACCCGCGCGTGCTGGACCGTCTCACCGCCGCCGCCGTCAAAGTAACGCTCGCGCCCGGCGATCGCGAAACGCGCCATCTCATCGTCCGCTAAATCAAATGGCCGTCCGGCTTGCGCGAAAACAGCCGTCCACGGGGTGCACCGGGGTGGTACCCTTTTCTTGCCTGGCACCCATGTTTCTTGTTGTTGCCGCGTTGGGTGAGATGCAGCCAGAGAATGGGTGGCGCGAAGCGAAGCCTGCGTGGCATTTTGCCCTCCGTACATAAGTGTGTTTTGGAGGGGAAAATCCTCACTTATTTTGCAAAAAATGAGTTTGGGCGGCAATTTCGTGCAGAGCTAAAGTCGGCAAGTGTTTAATTATAGGGAACTTGCGATGAAACTGGACCACCCCGTGCATGCCCGTGGATGGCCCCGTTTTCGCGGAAGGCCGACTCTCCGTGCCCTTGGCGAACTCAGCTATCACCTCCAGGTTGGGTGAATCCCGCAGAAGGGCGTTCCTAGCCAACTTTGGCCTTGGAGATCTCGCAATTTCGAAGGGATTACTGCTAACACTTGCGGAAACATACCGTCATTGGGACTATTGCAGATAGTATGGCGATTCACGAACACCCCACAGAATTGACATTAGAGGTCATTGCCGAGTATCTTCTTACGGCGAAGGTGTGCCTTGAACATCGCAAGCCTGACGGTGGTTGCTTGGGATACTCGGCGACGCTGTTATTGTTTTGCGTCATGGATGCTCTTGGTGGCTATCTAGCGCACGACAAGAGCAGCGGCATCACGCAAAGCGAACGGTTCATGGTCTTGAAACATCACTATTTCGGGACGTCGCTCACGACTGAGCAGATCAAGCGGCTGGAGTGGTGGTATCGCAACGGCCTCGCCCACAACGCATACTTGCCTCCGGGCACTTGCCTGACCGTACAGGAGGGCAACCCTTTTGACTTCGCAGCCAATGGCGAGCCAGTAATTATTCGTGTCGGCTCGCTTCACCAATTGGTCCAGCAAGCATGGGATCGGTTCGACAAGAGCCTGATAGGACGCCAATCGCCTTT
>JBBRIO010000477.1:0-4390 GCA_038220855.1 Bryobacterales bacterium
TCTCCACCGCCGCCACGCTCCCGCCCGGCTTCACCGTCGCGGTAATCGAAAACATCCCGGCGATCTCGAGCCGTTCGTTCTCCGCGGTTACAGTGGTGGCAATCTGATCTTGATAGACGAGGCGACGATACAGCCGAGACGGCTTCCCACCGGCCAATATCGCCGCCGCCAAATCCAACATTTCGCCGTCCCGCGTTCCGTACCCCGGTACGGCCCACACTTTGTACAACCGCGCCTGCGGAACTCGATCCACCGCAATCTCGCGAATCGTATTCGTCCGCTGCGGCACCCACGCCTGCATCCGCGTCACCGGCGCGCCGGGCGGAATCCAGCCAAAATACTTCTCCACTTATTCCTTCGCCCTCGCCGCATCCACATCGCCAGCAATCGCGATCACTGCGTTGGCCGCCCCGTAGTATCGTTTGAACCACTCTTTCACGTCCGGCAACGCCGCCGCCTTCAAATCCGCCTCCGAGCCGATCGGGCTCCATGAGTAAGGATGCCCCGGCGGAAAAACGCTTTTCAGAATCAAATCCTCCGCCAGCGCATACGGCTGGTTCTCCCCTTGCCGCTTTTCGTTCATCACCACCCCGCGCTGCTCATCGAGCCGAGCCTGGTCCACTACCCCGAGCAGATGCCCCATGCGGTCACTCTCCAGGAACAGTAACTGGTCGAGCGCTGGAGTCGGCGCGTTTTGAAAGTAGTTCGTCCGATCAAAAGACGTCGTGCCGTTCAGGTCTGTCGCCCCAATCCGCTCCATCGCCTGGAAATAATCCTGGTTGAAGTTCTCGCTCCCATTGAACATCAAGTGCTCGAACAGGTGAGCAAACCCAGTCCGCCCCGGCTTCTCATTTTTCGAACCCACGTGGTACCAAACATTTACCGAGACAATCGGTGTCTTCCGATCCTCGTGCACGAGCAACGTCAGTCCGTTCTTCAGCACGAACTTTTGGTACGGAATCTTGATCTCAATCTTACCTGCCGACTGAGCGAAGGTAGTCGCAGCCAACAGAAGGCCGAGCGCGATGGTTCTCATAAATCCTTTGTAGCATGGGTGTAATGATTTCCCGCCGAGCCCTCCTCGCCGCTCCCGCCTTTCTGGCCCCGACCCGATACAACCTCTTGTTTCTCATGTCTGACCAGCATCAGCGCCGCGCCTCTGGCTGCTATGGCCACAGCCAAGTCCACACGCCTAACATCGATCGCCTTGCCAACCGTGGGCTTCGTTTCGAAAGTGCCTACTGCCCTTCCCCCGTCTGCGTCCCCTCGCGCGGTTCCCTTATCACCGGGCTCCACCCTCACACCCACGGCGCAAAAATCCTCGAAGACGCCCTCCCCACTTCAAACCGCACCATTGCCCACTACTTTGCCGAAAAAGACTACCTCACGGCCGCCATTGGCAAGATGCACTTCGTCGACGAAACCCAGCGCCACGGCTTCGCCCACCGCCTCCACGAAGGCGACTTCACCGCCGGCCTAACGCCCGCTCAGCGCCAACAAGTCCGTCACGACCACGGCGACGCCGGCGGCATCAATGGCTCCGCCTCCGGACTCCCCATCGAACTTTTCCAAGACCACTGGTTTGCCGAGCAATCCGTTAGATTTCTCCATCAGAACAAATCTAAACCATTTTGTTTATGGGCCTCTTTCCTCCAGCCCCATACCCCGTTTCGGCCCCATCGCGATTACTTCGCCAAGTACGTCCCCGCGCAATTGACACTCCCGCCCCGCCCCGTCGGCGACCTCGAAAACGGGTTCCCCGGCAATCTCATCCGCGCGAAGGAACGCGGCTGGGCCCAACAGTCCGACGACGCCGCCCGACAGTCCCTCGCCGGTTACTACGGCAACGTCTCCCAAATGGATTCCTACGTCGGCCGCGTCTACGACACCCTTTGCGAACTCGGCCTCGACAAAAACACGATCGTGGTCTACACGTCCGACCACGGCGAAATGGCCGGCGCCCACCGCACTTGGACCAAGCACAACATGTATGAAGAGTCCGTCGGTGTCCCGCTCGTCATCTGCATCCCCGATGGGCCCAAGGGCATCCGCCGCGAAATCGTGGAGCAGATCGACCTCTTTCCAACCCTGACGGAACTCTGCGGCCTGGGCTCCGTGAAACTGCCTGGCCGCAGTCAGAAAGCCCTCATCGAAGGCCGTCGCCACACCCCTCGCGAGTTCGCCTACAGCGAGTACTATTTCTGCCGCAAAGTCTTTACGAAGGACGACCGCTACGTCGGCCGCCCCCCGCTTTTAATGGTCCGCACCGCGCAGTACAAACTGAACTACCTCTCCTGGGACCGCTGCGAACTCTTCGACGTGCGGAAAGATCCCGGTGAATTCTCGAACCGCATCGACGATCCTGCGCTGTCTGGCGTCGTCCGCGAACTGAAGCTCATCGCGGAGCGCCAGTTCCGCGCTTAGGCGGCGCGTACCCTGCCCAGCGCCAGGGAGTTGACCGGTCCGCCATCAACTCATCGAGAAGGTCCATGAACACTTCGTCCCCGTTTGAGCTATTCGTCATCAGCACAAGGCAACTCTCTTTAGCCGGAAAACACACGAAGTGGTGCTCCCAGCCGTCGTCGTGCCCTTCCTTGAAAAACGCTCGGCCGTACGGCGAGGCAAACACGCCCCAGCCTAGCCCGTAGCCAAGCTTGATCCCGTCGTAGGAATCCACCTCGGGCTGACGCAGCGTCGGAAACTGTGCCTGACTCCGGATCCGAATCTGCTCCCGGAGCATCTCCGTTTTCGTCGCGTCGCTCATGCCCTCTCCCCGCATCACCCCCCGCAAGAAGAGCGCAACGTCGGCGATCGTAGTATCCATCGACCCCGCCGCCCGCGCCGAAATCCGCTTGGAATGGCCCAATCCCTTTCCTTGTTCATCGTGCCCCACCGCCAGGTTCTCCGCAAAATCGTCCCGCCAAGTCATGCTCGTCCGCTTCATTTCAAACCGGTCAAACACCCGCTGCCGCATCAACTCCGCCACCCCGATCCCGGTCACATGTTCCACCACGAACCCCAGCAAATTGATCCCTTCCCCGGAGTAAGCGTACCGCTCTCCCGGCGCGAAAAACATCTGCAGCTTTTCTCCAGGATTGAGAAACCGGAAGTTGGCAAACCCAGAAGTGTGACTCAACAGTGTCCGCGCCGTGATCAGCTTCGCACGCGGATCCTCTCCCAACTCCTTCCACTTCTCATACTCGGCCCAAGGCTTCGGCAAGTATTCGCCCACCGGCCGGTCCAGATCTAACGTCCCCTCCTCCACCAGCTGCATCACCATGAACGCAAACGCCGACTTGGTGAAGGACGCCCCGTACATCACGGTATCGGTCCGGAGAGGCGCCGCCCAGGCTGCATCCCGCATGCCATACGTCTTAACATAGGCGATCTCATTCCGGTTCAGCACAGCCAGCGCCAACCCCGTCACGCGACTCTCCCGCATCCGGCCCTCGACGATCTGGTCAACCGCCGCCGGGGTTAATCGTTGCCCATCCAAACGCTCGATCCCCTGGCCATTCAAGACACCTGCAAATAATGCACTCAGGACACAAAGCCGCATGGCTAACTCTACGCAGTTCCCATTGAATTGTTCCCGCTATCTCGCCGCGCTACCGCCGCCATCAGCATCGTGTTGTCAGCCGAGTTATTGGCATTCTTCACGAAGCGCTCTCACAACCGGATGATCCATTGCTTCCGATAAAGAAACCACGCCACCAAATAAAGCCCCAACATATGCGCCAAGCCAAAACACATCGAAGCAAAACTAGCCGGCCCCAACGGGACAAACACCGCCTCATACACCGGCTGCCGCCATCCGGATAGGTTCCACAAACGCGCCACCAACCCACTCAACGCATACACCACAATCGCGTTCGAGCCGTAATGCACAAGCGGCGTGGCCCACCGCTTCCATCCCTGCCCGTCGATGAACCAATAAAATACCCCCAAACCCAACTGCGCCAGCCCCGCCGTCACCACCGCAAACGATACCGTCCAAATCTTCTTGTTGATCGGCATCGCTAAGCCCAACGCGTAGCCCGCCACGGCCAGCAAAACGCCCGAAGCCAGCAGCCAAGCGCATTTCTCCGCCAACTCCCGTTTGCTCCGCAACAAGTGCCCGGCCAAGGCCCCGAATAGCACCGTCGCAATCGCCGGCAAGGTGCTCACGATTCCTTCCGGATCCCAAACTTTTGTTGCTTTGTACAAGTGCCCCGGCAGCACTATCCAATCAATATACTGAGAGAAGTTCCCGATCGGTTCAAGCACCCCCGGCCCAAACCCCGGCACCGGATAGAGCGTCATCAACATCCAGTAAGCCGTGCAAACGCCCACAATCACCGCCGCCTGTCCCTTCCAAGTCGTGTACAGGAACACCAGCGCACCGATCAAA
>JBBRIO010000478.1:0-4387 GCA_038220855.1 Bryobacterales bacterium
CGTCGACGAAGACTTCCATGCCTTGGGCGGGGAGGTTGTTGCGGCGGAGGTATTCGGCGGCGTAGTAGATGGCGCAGGTGCCGAGGGAGGCGAGGAGGAGCTCGGGTGGGGTCATGCCTTCGTCGGTGCCGCGGTTTTCGGTGGGTTGATCGACGATGATTTGGTGACCGCGGGATTCGGCTACGCAGCGGGCGTCGGATTCGTAGGTGACTTTGCAGGTCATGCGGAGTTAGATGCAGTTGGTTATGAAAACGTGACAGGTGGGGGATATTTCCGGTCCGCTTGCTGACTCGCGCGGTTCGGTGCTGCCTCCGACCTACGCCGGACGGAACGGCGTTCGAGCGGCCCTCAGCTTGATCAGAATGCTCTGGCCGGTCTCCAACATGGCTAGAGTGCGGGCGTGCGTCCACGAGGCATTCTAGGCGTCAAAGTGCCATGGTCGTCTTCCGGCGAGGGGTCCGGGGAAGAGGCCCGGCTTCGGGTTGGGCCGGGGCATTGGGTTCGGATGGGTTTGGATGGAGCGGATCACGCGGCACCTCCGCCGGCGTGGCGGACTTTGAGCGGCGGCTCGGCTCTCTGCGGCGCTCGGCGGGTGGGCAAGACGATGGAATAGCCGTGCGCGACGCGGGCTCGGGTTGGCTCCGGTTGGCTTTGGTTGTCGTTGTTTTCGGGGGCTTCGGTGGTTTCGGCTTCCGTGTTTTCAACGGTTTGTGGGTTTGGTTGCGGTGCGGCGGGGGGTACTTCGTTGGGCTCGGGTTCGGGCTCAGGTTCGGGTTCCGGCCGGGAGGTGTAGATCTGCTGGGCGATGTCGGTGGTGGGGTTGAAATCGGCGGGTGGCCGGAGAAAGGGGTCGAGGTTGCGGAGTTGCTTGAACTCGCGTTAGACGGCGGCGATGGACCGTTCGACGGCGGCGATGTCGAGCCGGAGGCCGGAGAAACCTCCGCCGGGGCCCGAGGCGGCTTGGTAGGCTCGGGCGAGGGCTACGGCACCGGCGCAGGAGGGGAGGAAGTCGTTATGGATTTTGTCGGCGACGGTTTGGAACTGATCTTCGAGGAGAACCATGCGGATGCAGCGGAAGCGGATGAGCTCCCATTGGCTGGCGGCGATGCGGTAGATGACCTCTTTTTCGGAGGGGTCGCGGGGGCTGAGTTTGGCCATGAGGCCTTCGAGGATCCGGGAGTAATCGACCATGGATTCGCCGGGGAGGAGAACAGGGTTGGTCGAAGTTGCGTAGTCGATGAACTGAGAGCGGCGACCGTGTTTCAGGCCGTTGCGGCGAGAGTTGGCTTTGCCGGCTTCGGTTTTGGGGCCGGTGCTTTTTTGGGCGTTGGCACGGTTGGATTCGGCGCGGCGGGCCTTTTTCTCGGCTTCAGTTAATGGCGTTTCCATCGAGTTCTCCTTAGAAAAGTTAGGGGTAAAATGGCGAACGCCCCACCTGGTTGGGCGGGGCGTTCGCGAATGTCTGAACTACGTTGATTTGAGGCTAGCAGGCGAGAGGGCGAAAACGGATCGGAGGGGGCGGGAGAATTCCTTGTAGGTGACTGAGGGGATGGGGACTTAGCTTTATTTTCATACCTTGTGAACGGAATTTGGCGGAGAGGGAAACGTGGAAAACCGGATTGGATGTTGTTGATTCGGAGGGAGTTATTGGCTGAGTTTTGACAATTGGGTTAGTCAGGGGGGGAGTCGCGACTCTGCCGGCAGTGATGCGGTCGGCCAAACGAGCCTCTTTCAACGACTAGTGTGAAGCACGATACTGTCTCCTTAATGTCGTTGACTCCTTGGTTTCGCATTGCCCATCCTGAACCTAACCCGCTGCCCCTCTCACCGCAGACGCCGAACCCGATTCGCCTCGGAGTCCCCGATATACACGACTCCCTTCTTATCGACGAACACCCCGTGCGGACGTTTCATTTTGCACTCTAGCGGACTCGATTCCGGCCCGTCTCCCGCCATTCCGGTGCCGGCGATCGTCGCGATCATCCCACTCTTCAGATCCACCCTCCGTATCGTATGGCTCTCCGTATCCGCCAAGTAGACGCCGCCGTCCCTGGACCAGGAGATGCCCTTCGGGCCGCTCAACTTCGCCGTTTTGGCTGGCTCGGGGCCTACCGCGTAACCCTTCTCGCCCGTCCCCGCCAGGTGAACGAGTTTTCGCGTCGTCATGTCAATCCGGAACACCTTGTTCCCTTCCCTCAGCGCCAAGTACGCGTTGCCCTTGGAATCGAAGTCAAGAGCCCGCGGACCCCATAGGGGCGTCCCCTGCAGCGGGGCGCCGTCCGGCGTCGGCTTCTTCTCGCCCGTGCCGGCCCAAGTCATGATCATTCCCGTTTTCATATCGACGATGCGGATCCGGTTGTTCTGAATGTCGCAGATGAGAAGGTTCCCGGCGGGGTCGAACTGAATGCTGTGCGGCTGGTTCAATAGGGCCATTTTGGCGGGGCCGCCGTCGCCGGCAAATCCCGCTTGACCGGTGCCTGCTACCGTAGAGATGATTCCGGTCTTGGCATCCACCCGGCGGACCAAATGGTTCTTCATTTCGACAAAAAACATGTTGCCGGCCTTGTCGAAACGCACTTCATACGGCTCGTTCAACGACGCCGCCGCCGCCAAGCCGCCGTCCCCGGAATAGCCCTTCCGCGCGTTGCCCGCTACCGTCGACAGCTTACCGGACTTCAGGTCGAGGCGGCGAACCACGTGATTGTCGATCTCACAGATATACAGCGCTCCATCAGGCCCTATCGCAATGCCATACGGGTTGCTGACCTGGTCGGCGGCGTATCCGGCCTTTCCGTTTCCGGCGATAGTCTCAATCTTCTTCTCGGCCGCCGTAAGCAAAACCGAACAAAGGAAACAGAGCAGAAATCCTAGTCTCATCGGAGACGAGTCTAACATGGGACGGCCTCGGCGACCATACCGCCGAGTTAGGAGCCCGGAACAAAGCCACCACCGGCGTACCTACCGCGGCAGCTAGATGACTGATGCCGCTATCGTTTCCGACATATCCACGGGCACCCGCCAGCCAGCGGCCCAGCTCGAAAAGGTCAGCGAACCGGAGCGCGCCGGGCAGGTCCTCCTCCGGACCAGCCGTCCATTCCACCTTCGCCGGCAACGCGGCCGCCAATTGGCAAAACCGTTCCAGCGGCCAGTTCTTTTTCGCCGAACCCGAGAAGGGATGGATCACGATGCTCTCGCGCTGTTCCATGTGGCCCACGGCGATCCGCGGCGTAAGCCCCATCGGCGCGCCGACCTGGGCGGCGAAGTAGTCGACGGCGTGTCGCGTATCGCCCGTTGGCAGAGCCGCGTGAAACGTAAAAGGGAGACCCCGCACGGCGGCGCGGAATTCGTCATGCCGCGTGCCGTACCACGAGATGATCCGATCAAATTCGGCCAGGCGGGCCATCGTCCTCTCCGGCGCTCGGATCGCCACCATATCCAAGCCGGTCGAGGCGATACTTTCCACGCGATCCGCAAAGCGGATGAGCGGCTTGACAGCGCTGGGCACCCAGACCTCAGTAAACTCGGTTCGCGAATGCTCCAGCGCCGGGAGGGAGACGATGCAATCGCCAATCGCCCCCGGTCGAATCAGGAGCGTCTTCAGCGCAAGTCCACCGCGATGCGAACATCAACCGTCTTCGGCGGAAAACACATGGTCTCCGAGCAAGCCTGATAGCGAAGCTTGCCGCCCGCCATCGCTAAGCCGACTGCCGTGCCGGGTTGGGCTTTCAACGTTACTCCTATCTGGAACGCGCCCGAATAGACGTTCAGCGGTTGATCGGAGAACGAGTACTTTTCATTTTTGCCGGCCGGATAGTCCACTTTCACCACGTCGAAGCCGCCCTTGTCG
Organism: Bryobacterales bacterium; assembly: GCA_038220855.1. Classification (GTDB taxonomy): domain Bacteria; phylum Acidobacteriota; class Terriglobia; order Bryobacterales; family Bryobacteraceae. The sequence continues at coordinate 3,848 of JBBRIO010000478.1, forward strand.
ATCGTCAGCTTCAGCGGAATCAGCAGTTCGTCGTTGGGCTTGTTCGTATTGGCGTGTAGCCCGGGCTTCAGTTGTACGTTCAGCTTGGCGACGAATGGTTCGGCCTTCTTGCCGCTGACGGGTTGCGCGGAGACGGTTAACAATTCGTTCTGCGCCCCAAGGAGCATCGGGAGCACAAAAACGAGGTTACTTAGCCGCATTGAGAAGCTCCTCAATATCTTTGACATAGTCCCCTTTGCTCACCAGTCCGATGTGGACAGCGGCGACGCGGCCTTCGCGATCAATCATGTAGGACGTAGGGAGCGAGTCGACCCCGCCGTATTTCATCGCCGTCTGTTCGTCGCCGATTGTCATCCGGTAGTTGATGCCAGTCTTGGCCATGTGCGGCTTCACGACGGCCCATCCATCGTCGTCCATCGAAACGCCGATGACGGCAAAGCCTTTATCCCGATAGGTCTTTTCGAACTCGATGAACCAGGGAATTTCGATCTTGCACGGGCCGCACCAAGTGGCCCAGAAGTTCAGTAGAACCACTTTGCC
>JBBRIO010000479.1:0-4384 GCA_038220855.1 Bryobacterales bacterium
GAAACACTTTGCAAACCCAGCCATTTTGACCCGGGGTTACAGACGGTTGCTGACGGAACCGGTGACGGTGATTCCCCGTGGAACAACGATGCCGATCGAGCGGACGGGGGACGAAGCGCAGATTTTTGTGCGGTCGGGAGCGGCGCACGTGGGGGTGGGGGGAGACCGGTACGCGGTCGGCCTTGCGATGGAGGCGGCGCTGCATCCGGAGTTGTTTTTGCTGGACGACGCATTTCAGCACTATCGGTTGGCCCGCGAGTTTGACTTAGTGTTGCTCGACGCGCGAGACCCGTTCGCGGGCGGCGCGTCGTTTCCGTTGGGCCGATTGCGGGAAATGCCGGAGGCGCTCGGTCGGGCCACGGCGATTTTGTTAACGCGGACGGAGCGGGGCCGGACATACGGCGAGTTGCGGCAACGACTGGCAATGGTGCCAATCTATCGGTCGAGGGTGGTGGCCGAAAGTTGGGTGGACGCCGGGACGGGGAAGGACGTGACCTTGCGCGGACAGCGGGTGGCGGCGTTTTGCGGTTTGGCAAATCCGACGACGTTTTGGTCGACGTTGCGCGAGCAGGAGGTGGTGCCACTGTTCCGCTGGACCTTTGGCGATCATCATTCATATCGCCACACGGAACTCGTCCGTCTGCGGGAGCATGCCCAATTACAGGAGGCGGAGGTCCTGTTAACAACTGAAAAAGATTTAATGAATTTGCCGCCGAATGTAGCGCAAATGATGGCTCCGGTGGCGATGTTTTGGCTACGGATTGGGGTGGAAATTGAGGGCGAGGCGAAATTGGTCGAGCAGATCCGGGCTATACTGTAATAGATCCGTTCCTATGGCTTTCGGCAAGAAAATTATCCTTTTGACGCCGCGCGGCTTCTGCGCGGGTGTTGTCCGCGCTATCGACGTCGTAAAGATCGCGCTAGAGATGTACGGCGCGCCGATCTACGTGCGGAAGGAGATTGTGCACAACAAGCATGTTGTGGACGAACTCCGGGCGGCGGGAGCGATCTTCGTCGAAGAGTTGGACGAAGTGCCGAGCCAAGGGCGGGTGATTTTTAGCGCCCACGGCGTAGCGCCGTCGGTGCGGACGGACGCCGTGGAGCGGAATTTACAGGTGATTGATGCGACCTGTCCGCTGGTCACCAAAGTCCATTTGGAAGCGGTGAAGTTTGCCCGGAAGGGCTATTCGATCGTGCTGATCGGTCATGAAAATCATGACGAAGTCGTTGGCACCTTGGGTGAAGCGCCGGAGTCGATGAAGCTGGTTTCGACGGTGGAAGATGTTGATCGGCTGGTCGTGCCGGATACGACGAAGATGGCGTATTTGACGCAGACGACGTTGAGCCTGGACGAGACGAATGATATCGTAAGGCGATTGACGGAGCGGTTTCCCTTGATTCAGGGGCCGCATTCGCAGGACATTTGTTATGCGACGGAGAACCGTCAGGTGGGCGTCAAGGCCGTAGCGCCGTTATGCGATTTGCTTCTCGTGGTGGGTTCGAAGAACAGTTCGAATTCTCAGCGGTTGGTTGAGGTTTGCCAGAACACGGGGGTACCCGCGTATTTGGTGGACGACGAATCCGATGTCCAGACCGAGTGGATGGTTGGGGTGAAAACCGTCGCGATTACAGCCGGGGCTTCCGCGCCGGAACATCTGGTTGAGCAGATCATTGCGTATCTCAAAGGAAATGGATTCGACGAGTTGGAAGAGTTGGAAGTGAAGGAAGAGGACGTCCGGTTCCAGTTGCCTCCGGAGTTGAATAGCGCCCGGTTGACCCAAATCACGACTTCCGCTTCCCTATGACCCCAAGCCTCCAAGTTACTGACGCTCTAGTTGCTTCGACCGCCCAGGCGGCGAAACGGTCGGTGGATTGGTTTGTCGCCAATCAGCACGATGCGGGCTACTGGTGGGGAGACTTAACGGCCGATACGACGCTTGAGTCGGACTTCGTGTTGCTGCAGCTATGGCTGTATCCGCCGAAGAACGGGACCTGGGATCCGCCGACGCGGATCCAAATTGACCGCGCGGTGAAGTCGATTCTGGAGCGCCAGTTGGAAGGGGGCGGGTTCAATATTTTCCCGGCTGGTCCGGCGGATGTGAACGCTTCCGTCAAGGCGTATTTTGCGCTGAAGACGGCCGGTATATCGGTAAACGATACTCGGATGGCCACGCTGCGGGCGACGATTTTGGGCCTCGGCGGGTTGCAGTCGGCCAATAGCTACGTGAAGATCAACCTGAGCCTCTTTGGGTTGTATCCGCGGCAGCATGTTCCTTCGATTCCGCCGGAGCTGATTTTGCTCGGCAAGGCAATCTACGAGATGAGTTCGTGGACGCGGGCGATCGTGATTCCGCTGTCCATTGTCCACGCCATGACGGTGACGGCTCGACCGGTGCCGGATGGGTTTACGCTCGAAGAGTTACTCGTGGCCGGGGTGACGTTGGAGTTGCCGCGGGATGATGGGTTCTTCAATCGGCGGAATACGTTTCTACGGATCGACAAAGTTTTCAAGTGGTGGGAACGGTTCGGCAGTGGCGCGATTCGCCAGCGGGCGATTCGCAAGTGTATGGAATGGGTGGTGGAGCGGACGCGATACACCGATGGGCTGGCGGCAATCTATCCACCGATGATGTACACGGTGATGGCGATGGACCTGTTGGGCTATTCGCCCGAGCATCCAGACCGGAATGAAGCCGAGAATCAGTTCGCCAACTTGATGGTGGACGACGGCAAGCGATTCTTCTTCCAGCCCTGCTTTTCGGTGGTCTGGGACACGGCGATTGCGGCGCACGCGCTGGGCGAAAGCGGCATGGCCCCAGCGGCGGTGATGAACCGGGCGGGCGATTGGCTGTTGACGAAAGAGGTGCGGCGGAAGGGCGATTGGAGTGTGAAGCGCCCAAACGTCGAGCCGTCGGGTTGGTACTTCGAATTCGCCAATGAGTACTACCCGGACATCGACGATACGGCGATGGTGATGTTGGGGCTGCACTTTACGAAGTGTGAAAAGACCGGGTCGCAGGCGAGTTGCGAAAAGCGAGCGGTGAATTGGCTCCTGGCGATGCAGTCGAGCGACGGCGGATGGGCGGCATTTGACGTCGATAACAATTGGCAGTTTCTGAGCGACGTTCCGTTTGCCGATCACAATGCGATGCTGGATCCGACTTGCCCGGATATCACGGGCCGGGTAGTGGAGTCCCTGGTGTTGCATGGCGTGCCTACTGAACACGCGGCGATCAAAAAAGGCTTGGCCTATTTGGAAAATTCCCAAGAGGCTGATGGGAGTTGGCAAGGGCGTTGGGGTGTGAACTTCATCTACGGCACCTGCTTTGCGGTGCGCGGATTGCGGGCCGCCGGCGAGAGCGACCGCGAAGTGGCAGTTTTGCGCGCCGGCGAGTGGCTTCGTTCGATTCAAAATGCCGATGGCGGCTGGGGCGAGAGTCCGGAGAGCTATCGGGGCAATGGATTTGTGGCGGCTCCGTCGACTCCATCGCAGACGGCATGGGCGGTGTTGGGGCTGATTGCGAGCGGCGATACCTATTCGTCGAGTGTGCAGCGAGGCGTGGCGTTTTTGATTGAGAAACAGAACGCGGACGGGTCTTGGGATGAAGACGCGGCGACGGGGACAGGGTTCCCGAACGTGTTCTATTTGCGGTACCACCTTTACCGGAACTCGTTCCCGCTTTTAGCGCTTTCGACGTTCCTGAAAGCAGAGCGTTGAAGCCGGCTCTAGTCACAGGGGCATCGGGATTTGTGGGTTGGCATGTGGCCAATCTTCTCGCAGAGGCGGGGGTGCCCGTGCGCGCCTTGACGCGAGGCCGGAACCCGGTCCGCGAGTTGCCGGAACGGTTTTCGAATTTCGAGGTGGTGACGGGAGACCTCCAGGACGCGCCGTCGCTCGAACGGGCGGTGGCCGGTTGTGGGATGGTGTATCACGTGGCGGCGGACTACCGGCTGTGGTCGCGGGAGCCGGAGGAGTTGTACAAGTCGAACGTGGAGGGGACGCGGAATCTGCTGAGTTCGGCGCGGCGGGCGGGCGTCGAGCGGGTCGTGTATACGAGCACTGTGGGATGCGTGCAGTTCGTCAAAGACGGGTTGGGGGACGAGTCGCTGCCGGTGCGGGTCGAGGACATGACAGGGCACTACAAGCGGTCGAAGTTCTTGGCCGAGCAGGTGGCGCTGGAGTTTGCGGCCGAGGGCTTTCCGGTGGTGATTGTGAACCCGACGGCACCGGTGGGAGACCACGATTTTAAGCCCACGCCGACGGGGCAGACCATCGTCGACTTCCTGAGCGGCCGGATGCCGGCGTATCTCGACACGGGTTTAAATGTGGTCGACGTGCGGGATGTCGCGAGGGGGCATTTGTTGGCCGGGGAGAAGGGGCGCG
>JBBRIO010000480.1:0-4381 GCA_038220855.1 Bryobacterales bacterium
AAGGATCATCCGGATCCCCTTGCGAACCACCGTATGATCGTCAGCCAGCAGAATCCTCGTCTTCTTATTCAGCATCGACGCCGCTGTCTGCCGGGGAAGGATAGCGCGCCGGAGCTTGCACCTCCAGGCAGAGTCCTCCCGCTTTTTGATTCTTCATTTCGAAAACTCCTCCCACGTGGCGGGCCCGCGCCCTCATCCCCACCATACCCAAACTTGGATTGGTCTGGGCCTCGGCCGGCATCCCCCGGCCGTTATCCTCGATCCGCAGCAGCACCCGGTCCCCAGTTGTGTCCAGCCGAACCTTCGCCTCCGTCGCTCCCGAATGCCGGGCTATATTCGTCAGAGCTTCCTGCGCAATCCGAAACAAGTGCGTTTCCTGGTCGTCGGCCAACCGCTTCGGCGAATGAGACGTATAGTCCGCACTGATCTGCGTCCGTTCCGAAAATCGCTCGGTTAGCCATCGCAGTCCGGCATCAAGCCCGAAATCGTCCAGAATCACCGGCCGCAGCAACTGACTCAGCTCCCGCACGTTCGCGAGCACCCCGTCCAGAATCTCCACGCATTCCACGCGATTCTCGACAAAACCTGGTCCGTCCATCCGCTTCAGCATACTCTTCAAGCCCGTTAGCGACTGGCCCAATTCGTCATGCATCTCGTGCGAAAACCGCCGCGCCACCACCTCTTGGTCCTGCAACATCTGCCAGGAGACCCGGTTCAACTCATCCGCCTGCCACTCCAATCGCCGAAACGCCCGCCGCGTACTCAACACCGTCGCCCCGGCGCAGCCAAAAGTAAGAACCAGACATACCCCCAGCACCACTTCCAACTCATCCAACAGCTCTTGCGATCGCTTCTCGATCTCGGCTTCCAACTCGGCACCCCGTCCCGAAACGACAAAGTGTCCCCGCACCAATTCCTGCGCATTTTCATGAATCGAGCGCGAACCCTGATAGCCCACATACGCCGCCGTGATCACCAGAATCACCACCACCGCAAACCACAAGCCGAGTACCCGCAAGACATTCTGTTGGGAGAACGTTTCGCGCATGGGCATACCTACAGTCTACAGGTGCATCTCCAAGAAAAACGCATAGAACGATCGGCCCCCGCCTTTGGTATAAGTTTTCAGAAACTGTCCCGGAAACAAATGTCCGTATTGCGCCCCGATATCATAGAAACGGGACAACTTAACATCAGCTGACACGTCCACCTCGGGCCCGACGGCAGAAAACAATGCCCCCCCGGGAACCGGCCAGGCAATCAACGCGCCGCTGGCAGCGTAAAGCCCATCGTGGGAATTGGCCAGCCAAAAGTAATGGGATTCGCCCTTTAGCGTCAACCACTTCTCTGGATGCACCCAAACGCCGCCGCGGATGTTCTTCGTGTTGCGCCGCCCGATCTGGTCGACAATGCCGTAAATGCCATGGTTGGTCGGGTAAAGCTGATCCAATGTATTCGTCACACCGTCGCCCGGCCGATGGTCGCCGGAGGCGTAATTGGCCTCTCCCATAATCGTCGGTGCCAGCCTGATCTGCCGAAAGTGCCTCTGCACCTGCACCACCCCGCCCCAAGCCACTAACTCCGATCCCCGCAAATGGCCGCGCTGGCCCAACGCCTCCGCTTCATAATTCCACTTCGGCCCCGCTGCCCCGGCGGCTCTCAGTCCATAGGTCCAATTGGTCGAGTTGGCAAACCGATGGTTCGCCCGGAGCAAAAGATAGGGCTCAATCTTCGAACCCTTGAGCCAGGAGCCCAAAGACCCATACACCCCGTGCAGGTTATCCCCGTCCATGTGATGGTCCAAATCTTTGCTGTTGTTCACGACCACAGAGCTGGAGAAAAAATCCACGCGGTCGTTCTTGTGATGAATTCCCAGCCGAACGGCATCAAAGACTCGCGCGGTGTTGCCCCATTCTCCCGCCCCAATCACCCGCTCGGAACCGAAAGCCATCTTCTGACGGCCCGCCTTCACGTCCCACCATCCGCCCTCTTGCCCAATCCGCACGTAGGCTTGGCGGATGTCGGCCTCGTCACGGATTCCCGCCCCCTGCACCGGCAGATTCACTGCCCGGGCATCCTGGAACTCCCCGAAAAAGCCCATCCACAGCAACGGCTGAATCCCCAGCGAAAACCGGTAACGTTCCAGCAGGTACGGAGACCCCTCTTCCGTCCCCTCTCCCCGGTAGCGAACTTGGGCCCCCAGAGTGATCCAAGTGGGTAAAGGTTTGTTCAACGGACCTCTCGTGTCTTGGCCGTTAAGCGTAAGTAATTGAAAAATAAGACCGAAAGATAGTCGAAGAGGTATTTTCATAACGTCCTCCCAGGATAAGGCCAAAGATTCAGTTCCTTTCCTCCCCCCCAAAGAATCGGGTCGTTTGCCACCACGCAGGGGGGATAGGTAGTTTCCTCCCTGGCCCCCATGCTAGATGGTAGGCCGACACAAATGGCCTCCGGAGAGTGCCATCGTATGTTTCCCAACACCTGGAAGTCCGACCTCGGTTCCGGATTCTTAGTCTTCCTGATCGCCCTCCCGCTCTGCCTCGGCATCTCGATGGCCAGCGGTTTCCCCCCCACCGCCGGCATCCTCACCGCCGTCATCGGAGGCATGGTCGTCTCCTTCCTCGGCAGCGCCCGCCTCACTATTAAAGGCCCCGCCGCCGGCCTCATCGTCATCGCCCTCGGCGCGGTCCTGGAACTCGGCGCTGGCGACAACGTACTCGGCTACAAGCGCGCCCTCGCCGTCGGCGTAATCGCCGGCGTCATTCAAATCATCTTTGCCCTCACGAAAGCCGGAGTCGTCGGCGATCTCATGCCCTCATCGGTCGTCCACGGAATGTTAGCCGCCATCGGCGTCATCATCATCGCCAAACAAACCCACGTCGCCCTGGGCGTAGTTCCCACTGGCAAAGAGCCGCTTCACCTCCTGGCTGAAATCCCCCACAGCATCCTAAACCTCAATCCCGAGGTCTTCTTTATCGGCGCCCTTTCCCTCCTCATCCTCTTCGCCCTTCCCATGATGAAGTCGCCCTGGATCCGCCGCATCCCCGGCCCCATGGTCGTCCTCCTCATCGCCGTCCCCCTCGGTCTTCTCTTTGACCTCGAGCACGAACACAACTACTTCCTCTCCAACCACCTCTTCCACGTCGGCCCTAACTTTCTCATCCGCTTGCCCGGTTCGCTCTCCAGCTCCATCGCCTTCCCTGACTTCTCCGTCATCTTCGGGGCCATCTCCATCAAGTACATAATCATGTATTCCCTCGTCGGCAGCATCGAATCGCTGCTGAGCGTCTCCGCCGTCGATTCCCTCGACCCCGAAAAGAAATCGAGCGACATGAATAAGGACCTCCTCGCCACCGGCATCGGCAACACCATCGCCTCCGCTCTCGGCGGGCTACCGATGATTTCGGAAATCGTCCGTAGCAAAGCCAATATCGACAACGGTGCCAAGTCTCACCTCTCAAACTTCTTCCACGGCATGTTCCTCCTGCTTTCCCTGGCCTTGATCCCGGGCCTCTTGATGAAGATTCCACTCGCCGCCTTGGCCGGTATGCTCATCTTCACCGGCTTCCGCCTCGCTTCGCCCAAAGAGTTCCTGCACGTTTATAAAATCGGTTCCGAACAGCTCTTTATGTTCGTAACCACGATGATCGTCACCTTGGCAACCGACCTCCTGATCGGCGTAGCCGCGGGCCTCCTGATCAAAGTTGCCCTGCACCTGAAAAACGGCGCTCGCCTCAGCACGATGTTCAAAGCCATCGTTAAGGAAGAACGCGTCGGAGACGAACTGATCCTGCACGTTCACGAGTCCGCCATTTTCACTAACTACCTCGGACTGAAGAACCGCCTGCTCTCAGTCGATGAGAGCGTCAAGACGGTCATCATCGACTTCGAAAACGCCTGGGTCGTCGATCACACGGTACTCGACAAACTCCACGGCATCGCCCGCAGTTGGACCGGCCGCCGCCTCATCATGACCGGCCTCACCGACCACGAAGCCACTTCCACCCATGAGTTGGCCGCCCGGCGCAAAGCCCGTCCGGCGGTGATAGCTTGAGCTCCGATTCCGACCCCAAAGCTCATCTGAGCCATGTGCTGCACCACTTGGCTCACCTCCTGCCCGCCCAGGGGCCTATCGGCGTCTTCATTCATCACAACACTCTCCACGCCTTCCAGCACCTCCCCTTCGAACAGGCCGTCGTCGACGCCTCTCGCATCTTTCAAACCGAACCGTACATGACGGAGGAAAAGTATCGGGAGGCGATCCGCGACAACCGGATCCGTACCGAGGACCTCGACGTCGTTCTCTCTAGGGAACCAAACGCCGAAATCCTTCCCGGTCTCACCCGCCACCGGCTCTGGACCTCCATGCTCCATCCCGGCA
>JBBRIO010000481.1:0-4372 GCA_038220855.1 Bryobacterales bacterium
GTCAGCGCCGCGGGCATGCCCCGCTTCGCCCCGGGTAGCTTCGCCAACGAATTCTTCGCCCATTCCATCACCCGCAATGGCCGCATCCTGTCCTACGAAGATACCAACATCAACGGTCGCCAGCTCTCCCTCGGAGACCGCTCCGGCCTCCTCCCCATCTTCGCCAACAACACCCCCCTCGGTGCCACCGAAGCTACGGGCAACATCTTCATAACCCGCAATTCGTTAACCAACTCCGGCTCCAAAATCGTCCGCGCCACCTTCCGCTTCGAAAACAATCCCGTCACTTACACCGGCCTCTTCCGCGCCTACGGCAGCCAGGATTACGACTTACTCGTCTCTACTTTCGACAAACTCCCCGATTTCGGCGGCAACACGTTCACTGTCGAAAACGACTTCGGCATCGCCGACGATGGCACCGCCTACTACGCCCTCCTCCAAGGGGCCAATCGCATCGTTTACCGCCACTCCCCCAGCGGCGAACGCGAAAAAGTCATCGCCGTCAACGACCCCTTCGCTGACTCCACCGTCCGCAACTTCCCGGGCGGCCGCGGCAACCATCCCACCTTCTGGGTCGAAGAAAACGGCAATCTCCTCCTCGCCGTCACTCTCAATAACAACGCCACTTACTACGCCCTCATCGACCGCACTAACAAAATCGAGTCCCTCCAATTGTCCGGCCAGACCGGCATCCTCGGGCACCATCCCCAGCACGGCACCCTCATCCACGCCAACCCCTTCAACAATAAAGGCAACGGAGTCTACCTCTGGAAGCCCGGCGAAGAGCCCAAGGCCGTCTTCACTTACGCCAAGCCCCAGGTCGGCAACGCCGTCGTCCAGGACGTCGAAAGCGGCGTCGTCACCACCCGCGGCGAAGTCTTTCTCATGGTCCGCACCGACACGGTCGCCATGGGCCTCGTCCGCATGAGCCCCGAACCGGAGTATCTAGCCTGGTCCGGCATGTCCATCCCCGTCACCGCCCCCCTCAACATGGTCACCTTCATCGGAGGCGCCCGCGAAGGCGCCCCCCACCTGCTCATGGGCGGCAGCACCGGCTCGGTCGGCGAATGGACCGGCACCGATTTCCAATCCCCTCTCGCCATCGGCGAACGCCTCTTCGGTACCACTATGTGGTACGGCGGCTTCCACGGCTCCACCTTCAATATCCGCAAGGCGGCCAACGGCGACATCTACTTCATTAATGGCCAAGGCATCGCCCGCATCATCCCCGGCGGCTCGCCGGACATGGTCATCCGCTTCCCCCTCCGCGTCGACACCCTCACGGTGAACAACCCCGGCCAATTCGACGTCAACTCGAACGGCGAAATCTTCTTTAACTCCTCCACCAGCGCCGGCGACAATCGTTTCTTTATCTGGTCCAACGGCCAGGTCCGCCAACTGCTCATCCACAGCGCCACCGCCACCACCGCCACCAACATCAACGGCCGCATCGTCTCCGGCTACGATAGCTTCGCCCTCTCCGACACCGGGCGCGTCCTCGCCTCGCTCCGTTTCCGCAACGTCAACGTCCCCGTGCTTCACGTCTGGGAAGGCGAAAGCTGGCGGATGTTAGCCGAACCCAACGTCACCCAGGTCGGCGAACACCGCGTCACCGGCATCGCGAACCTCCACCGCGTCGGCGGAACCCGCCTTTTCGCCGGTCTCACCATCGCCGCTGGCGGCAACATCCTCGCCGAATGGAAAGGCACAGCCTGGGAAATCGTCGTCAACAACTCCACTATCATGCCCAACGGGCAAGTCGCCAACAACGTCTCCAATATGGACTCGAACCGCGGCGGCGACTTACTCTTCCAACAGTCCAATGGCAATAATTTCCTCCTAGTCCGCAAGGACAACCAGTTCCAACAGGTTATTAACTTATACCGCCCCACGCCCCAGGGCGACTACCTCGTCCGCATCAACGCCATCGATTTCCGCGACGACGGTACCGTCTACTTCCTCGCCATGACCTACGACGACGAAACCGTCCTCTACGAAGCCAAACCCATCCGATGACTTTCCCTTACGCGACCAACCTCGGCGACCGCGATCCCCTCGCGGTCCTCTCTTCCACCGCCGCCAAAATTGCCGCCATCGACCCGTCCCGTTACGCCACCCCCTGGGCCTCGGGCAAATGGACCATCGGCCAAATCATCGCCCATCTCGCCGACTGCGAAGTCGCCTTCTCCTTCCGCCTCCGCCAAGCCGCCGCCGAACCCAACTACATCATCCAGTCCTTCGACCAGGACCTCTGGGCCGGCTCTTACCCCACCGTCGAACCCGCCGCCGCCCTCGCCGTCTTCCTCAGCGTCCGCGCCTGGTCCGTCGCGTTTCTACAGGCTCTCCCCCCCGAAGTCTTCGACAAAACCGTCCAGCATCCCGACTTCGGCCCCATGAAATTCCGTAACATCGTCGAGATTATCGCCGGCCACGACCTCAACCATTTGGCGCAACTATAATCGTTAGATGTTTCGTTCCGCCCTGTTGCTGTTCGCCCTCGCGCTGGTACTCCCCGCCGCGGTGAAGAAGGATCCGTTCGGCCGTACCCCCGCCGGCGAGCCCGTCGATATCTACACCCTCTCGAACGCCGCCGGCCTCGAAGCCCGCGTCATGACCTACGGCGCCACCGTCGTCTCCGTCAAGGCCCCCGACAAGGCCGGCCAGAAAGCCGACGTCCTCCTCGGCTTCGACTCCCTCGACGGCTATCTGAAGGAGCACCCCTACATAGGCGCCATCGTTGGCCGCTATGGCAACCGCATCGCCAAGGGCCAGTTCGCCCTCAACGGCAAGACTTACAAGTTAGCCGTCAACAACGGCCCCAACGCCCTCCACGGCGGCCTCCGCGGCTTCGACAAACGCGTCTGGACCGCCGAAGCAAAAGCTGACTCCGTCGTCCTGCGCTATGCCAGTGCCGCAGGCGAAGAAGGTTACCCCGGTAAGTTAGACGTAACAGTAACTTACACCCTAACTCCCGCCAACGAACTCCGCATCGATTACCGCGCCCTCGCCGGCGAGGACACCGTCGCCAACCTCACGAACCACGCCTACTTCAACCTCTCCGGCGAACCCACCATTCTCAACCACCTCGTCAAGCTCGAAGCCGACCGCTTCACCCCCGTCGACGCCAACCTCATCCCCACCGGCGAAATCCGCTCCGTCGCCGGAACCCCCTTCGATTTCCGCCGCGAAACCGCCGTCGGCACCCGCATCGACTCCAAGGACGAACAGATCGCCTTCGGCAAAGGCTACGATCACAACTGGGTCCTCAACGGCTCTCCCGGCTCCCTCCGCAAGGCCGCCGAAGTCTTCAGCCCCCGCAGCGGCCGCCTCCTCACCGTCTCCACCACCGAACCCGGCGTCCAGTTCTACACCGGCAACTTCCTCGACGGCTCTCTCACCGGCAAAAACGGCCGCAAGTACGTCCAGCGCTCCGGCCTCTGCCTTGAAACCCAGCACTACCCCAACTCCCCCAACCAACCCACCTTCCCCTCCACCGTCGTTAAAAAAGGTGTGCCGATGACCTCCACCACCGTCTGGCAGTTCTCCACCCGCTAAAGGTGTTCCACCAAAATCCGATCAAACGTCGACCGCCGCACTAACTCAAACTTCACTCTTAGCCGCGTATACGGTCGCAGCGTTAGCGACAGCGTCTCCGGCGGAGCCTCCGGGCCGGCCAGCACCAGTTGGCCCCCCTCCACCCGAATCGGCACCACTTGATGTTGCCGCACAATGTGCGCCGGCAGCGCCCGAACCACCTCCCGGGAAAGGCTCTCCAGCTCTACCGGGCAAATCGGCAACGAAAGCTGCAAGCTCAACGCCTCGTAAAGGTCGCTCTCGCTCAACCGCCCGCTCTCCACCAGCCAATCCTCCAACCGCCGTCCCTCCGGCCTCCCCTCGAGCGCCCCCGCCTCCACATAGTGGGAATTCACCAGCACCTCCGACAGCGTCGGCCGATGAGCCTCCAGCGCAAACCGATTCGGATACTGATGCTGCGTCTTCAGCCAAACCAGCGGCTCCCGCCGCACCTTGGACCGTACAAACCGCCACGCCGCCCGCACCCCCGCCGACGTGTTGATCCAGTTCGCCAGCGGAGTCCTCAGCGGTGCCGTCACCGCCAGCCGCCACCCGTACAACCGCCCCACCATCCCCATCCGCAGCACCGACTGCAAAATCGCCATCCCCACCGTGAACGGCAGCAGCACCGCCGTCGGCTCCTCCCGCACCAGCGCCGCTGCCCGCTCCGGCCACAAAATCGCATACAGAAAAAGGAGGTTACAAAGCACCCCAATCGGGTTCCCGATCATCCCCTTCCGATCGCGCCAATGCCACCACCACTGCCGCCATCCCCCCGCCCACCCATGCCGCTCCCAAC
>JBBRIO010000482.1:0-4369 GCA_038220855.1 Bryobacterales bacterium
TCGCGCCGATTCCTGCTGGTCCCGCGGCCTCGCCTGGGCCCTCTACGGGTTCGGCACCTGCTACGAATACAGCCGCGATCCCCACTTCCTCGAAACCGCCGAAAGCTGCGCCGACTACTACATTACCCATTCCCCCGCCGACGGCGTGGCCCCCTGGGATTTCAACGCGCCTGGAGATAGCCGCAAACTCCTCGATACCTCGGCCGCGGCCATCGCCGCCTCCGGCCTGCTCCGCCTCTCCCGCTTACTCCAGGACCCCGTTAAGGGCCATTTCTACTGGAACACCGGCCTGCGCATTCTCCGCACGCTCTGCGAAAAGCACTTGGCCGACAAAACGAAGGGCTGGGAAGGCATTCTCAAGGGCGGCGTCTATCATCACGACAAAAAACTGGGCGTGAACGAGAGCGTCATTTGGGGTGACCACTTCTTTATCGAAGCTCTCGAACACGCCCTTCGCCACCTGTAAAGCTAGTTCGCCGGTTTGCTCATCAACTTCGTTCCAATCACTTCGCCGCTGACCACCATCTCAACCCGACGGTTCTTTTGGCGGTTCGTGGCGCTCGTGTTCGGAACCGCCGGAACCGTTTTACCGAAGCCGACCGACGTGATCAGGTCGCCGTTCAGCCCCTGTTCCATCAAGTAGGTGCGGACCGCGTCGGACCGCTGCTCCGACAGCTTTTGATTGAACTCATCGCTGCCCACGTCATCGGTGTGGCCTTCCACTTCCAACTTCAACCCGGGATGGGCCAGAATGATGCCCGAGATCTTCGCCAACTTCTCCCGGGTCGGCGGCCGCAGCGTGAACTTGCCGAAATCGAAAAGCACGTCCGAAAGATTCACGATCAACCCCCGCGCCGAGTCCCGCGTTTCCAAAATCAGGTTGAACTGATCGAGCAACTGTTTCCGCAGCGCACCCTTTTCCTCTTCGGCCCGCAAGCGGCCTTTCTCCGCCTCGGCCACGGCGGCCTTTGCACGTTCCAGGTCGGCCAGCGCTGCCTGCTGCGCCACTAGCGCCGCCTGCTTGGCGACATCCGCTTCCGCTCGCGCCTTCTCCGCTTCGGCCCTGGCTTTCTCCGCTTCCGCGCGGGCCACGTCCGCCTCGGCCTTTAACTTTCGCGCCTCGGCCGTCGCGGCCTCGGCTTCGGCCTTAGCCTTCTCCGCCATCGCCCGATCCGTTTCGGCCTGCTTCCGGCGTTCGGTCTCCAGCCTCGCGTTCTCGGCTTCTTTCTTCGCCCGCTCGCCCTCGGCCACCGCCTCCGCCTGCGCCTTCGCTTCCCGCTCGGCCGCCGCGGCGCGCTCGTTCATCAGTTGTTCTTCTTCCCGCCGCTTCACGGTAATCACCCGGGCGTCTTCGGCCGTCTGCACCGCCTCCCGGGAGATCATCGCCACCGGCTTCATCCCCGCCTTGCGCGCCAGATAGCCTTCAGACTGCGCCAGCAGGTCCGTGGCTTTCTTGAAAGTGTCTGCCGCGTACTTGGCCGCCCCCGTCGCCCGCGCGATCTGCACGGCCTGCCGGGCTTCATAGAGTTCGATCGGAACTTTCGGGTCCACCACCATTTTCTGCGTCACCAGCGTCGAGTAATTGCCCCGCTGCAATAGGTCGAACTTGGCGTCGATCACGTCCACCTTGCCCACCGTATCCGGCCGCACGATGTTCTCCATCACCACCACATCGCTCGGCTGCGTCACCGAAAAATACGGCTCAGCCGTCACGATCAATCCAAACGCCTGGTTCTCCGTCGTCACATTCAGCTTGCTCTTGGTGCCGTTCAGCAACACTTCGCCCAGGTTCGTCGCTCGACCCTCGGGCGTGATCGCCCACAGCACGTAAGTCAAATACTCCTGCCCATGCATCGTCGCCGGTGCCAAATTGTCGAACTCCACTTCGATTTCAATGTAGCCCTGCTTCGACTCAACCTTTGCCTCACCCCGCGCCTTCGGCAGAATCGCCGTCCCGCCGAAGTTAATCTTCGTCGCCCCGCTCCGATGTCGATAGTTGATCGCTTTGGCCGTCTTGGCCACCACTTCCACTTTGAACGTCGTCATCGGGACGTCCGGATCCGGCTTCTGTGCCATCAAAAGTCCCGTCGAAACCAATAAAAGAATGCTTTTCTGCATGGAAGAGATTTTCCTCACTCTAGGGATACGCGGCAATGGCGACCCGTTTCCTTCATAGTGGCAAAATCAGTTTACGTTTGTCGCCCGGCTCCCGCCGAAGGCACGCAAACCGAAATCGCCGGATCCACCCCGAACCGGGCCCGATATCCCGCCCGCATCTTCGCTTCAAACTTCTCGACCGACTCCGGTGCCAGCAGGTTCACCGTACACCCCCCGAACCCGCCGCCGGTCATCCTTGCCCCATAAACGCCCTCCATCCCCCGCGCCATCTCCACCAGGGCGTCCAGCTCCACGCAGCTCACCGCAAAATCGTCTCGTAAGCTCGCATGGCTTTCGTAGCAAAGCGCACCCATCGCCGCCGCACTCCCGGCCTCTAGAAACGCCTTCACCCGCCCGTTCTCGCTCACCACATGCCGAGCCCGTTGCCGAATCACCCCTTCTAACTCCTCCACCTGCTCCATCCTCGCATCCCGCAGCGAACGCACCCCCAGCTTGTCCCGTGCCTCGGCACACTCCGCCACCCGCGTCCGATACGCGCTCTGCCCCAGCTCATGCCGCACCATCGAATTCACCGTCACTACGGCCAAATCCTCCGGCAAGCGAACCACCTGGCTCTCCAGCGTCCGGCAGTCAATCTCCAACGCCGCCCCTGCCTCCGCTTTCACGCAGACGTACTGGTCCATCACCCCACAGGGCGTGCCCACAAATCGGTTCTCCGCCCGTCGACACAGTTGGATCAAATCCAAAGCCGGAATCGGGCGCCCGTCGAGAAGCGCTAGCGCGGTCGCCACTTCGATCGCCGCCGAAGAACTCAACCCCGCCCCCATTGGGATCGTCGAATGGACCCGCAGATTCGCCGGTTCCACCGGATAGCCCGCTCGGAATAGCTCCTTCGCCACCCCCACGATGTAGTCGCTCCAATCGCTCATCGGCTGCACCACCGGCAGCGCCGAACTCGGCCACCGCCGCTCCTGGCCGTTGTTCTCGGAAACCACACGCAACTCGCCACCCGCGTTTTTACTCCGCGTCACGTAGCAAGTCAGGTCCAACGCAATCGGCAGCACAAACCCTTCGGTATAGTCGGTATGTTCGCCGATTAAATTCACGCGCCCCGGCGCACGGTAAACCTTCACGTCCGCGCTGCTCCCGCCCCATTTCCGGCGGTGCGCGTCGCTCAGGCTCTCTGTCGTGAGAACCACAGTAAAACTCCTCCAAAACCCAACATCATCACCCCGCTCCACAAGTTCACATTGGTCTGGGCCAGCGGTGCCCGCATCTCCGGGGCCAGTGCTCCCGCTCCCACCAGCAGCAAACCCAGCAGTCCAAAGAACACTCCCATAATCGCGCGAAAGTCCGTCATGTCGTTTTTCCTACCAGAAGATAAGGTTCAGCAGTACACAGCCGCTGCCTACCATCACCGCCAAGCTGCCCGGCCGCGCGTACCAAGGTGCGCCCTCGGCCGAAGGCATCTTCGTCAATCCCCACACGAGCCCTTCGAGCTCGCGATCCGCCTTCGCCTTCGTCGCCAAACTAACCCCTATCGTCACGAGAAAACAGGTCGACCAGGCGAAAATCGCAATCCAGAAATTCTGCGCCATCGTCGAAGGGAACGAATGCAGCACCCCGAACATCCCGCCTTTGCCTTCGGCCAGCGTCAAGCTATGCGTAAACCACGCCGCCAGCGTCCCGGATAACAAACCGCTGAACGCCCCGTGCCCCGTCGTCCGCCGCCAAAACATCCCTAGTAAAAAGGTCGCAAAAAGCGGCGCATTCACAAACCCGAAAACCAACTGCAGCAGGTCCATGATGTTGTTGTACTGCTGGGCCAAAAACGCTGTCGCAATCGAAAGCGCTATCCCCACCACGGTCGTCATCTTCGCCACCATCAGGTAGTGCGCGTCCGGAGCACCCTTTCGGATGTAGCTCTGGTAAATGTCGTAGGTGAACACCGTGTTGAACGCCGTCACATTCCCGGCCATCCCACCCATAAAACTCGCCATCAACGCCGTCAGCCCCACCCCCAACATCCCGTTCGGATAGAACTGCACCATCAACGTCGTCAGCGCCTGGTCATAGTCGTAGCCAGCGCCCTTCATCGGCAGCGTATAGCCACTCCCCGAGTTCATCAGCGCCACCGCCGCCAACCCCGGCAAAATCACCACAAACGGTAGAAGCATCTTTGGAATCGCCGCCAGCACCGGTGTCCGCCGCGCATCGTTCATCGACCCCGCCGCCATCGCCCGCTGCACCA
>JBBRIO010000483.1:0-4358 GCA_038220855.1 Bryobacterales bacterium
AATAGCCGCCCCAGCCGAGCACTGAATACGCCCAGCCTGCGCCGAGCAAAATGCCGGTGCCCTGAAACAGCCAAGTCACAATCGCCCAGCGCCGCGTCGTGAAAATCCACTCATCGCCCTTCTGTTTCGTGATCAACGAGCCCAGCGCGAAGGCAAACGGCACGATGTAGCCGACATAGCCCAAGTAGAGAATCGGCGGATGGATCACCATCGTCCAGTACTGCAATAGCGGATTCAATCCCTGGCCATCGCCCACGTCCACGATCGCCTTTCCGCCGGTCGAGAGAACTTGAAACGGCGGCACCAAAAACGCGATCAGCATCAGGAAGAAGCCCTGCGTGACCATCATCGTAGTCGTCACGTACGGCATGATCGCCCGATGCTTGCGCCGATTCTGCAGCACGACCACCAGCGCATAGGTCGCCAGGATGAAGTTCCACATGAGCAGCGACCCTTCCTGGCCGCCCCACCACGCCGAGAACTTGTAGATCATCGGCATCGCTTTGTTCGAATGCGCCGCCACGTAAGCGAGACGATAGTCGCCCGTCATCAAGGCATTGATCAGCAGGCCGGAGGCCAGCGTCACCAAAGCCCAGACGCAGATGACCGCGCGCTCGGCGCTCACAATCAAAAACTGTTTTTGTTTCCACGCTCCGACGAGCGAAGCGAAGATCGAAAAGATCGACAGACAAAAGGCGAGCAAAATCGCCAGGGCGCCTATGTTCTCCATGAGTTAAGACCTCTAAATGTTTAGACTACGCGGGCCGTTGGTTGATGGAATTCTGCTTCTGGTAGTTCTGGCCCGGCTTGGCTTCGTACTTCGAAGCGCACTTGGCGGAAATCTTGGCGGCGTGAAAAACGCCGTTCTGTTCCATCCGGCCGTCCACGAGCGCCTGCGCGCCATCGCGGAACGTATCCGGAAGCGGTTCGTTGCCGTCGTAGCGGACCGTCATCTTCCGCGACTCTTCGACCAGAACGAAGGAAACCTGTTTGCCTTCCCGCTTGATCGAACCTTTCTCGATGTCGCCGCCCACGCGCAGGCGCTTCATCTTCGCATTCGAGTCCATTTTCTCAATGTCGCTAATGGTCTTATAGTATGAGGCAGTGTCATCGTTGACGCCGCTGGCGGCCACCCAGCCCAGGGTTCCAACGACCAACGCGATAACCAGTCCGAATTTTAAAGTTGTGTTCATCTTCGCACCTCTCGATCCCAAGTATATCGCCAACGACACCCGAACGATGGAAGAGTTCTACCGCCAGCGCGCTCGACCCTGGCGTCGTTGGCTGGCTCCCCCTGCCCCTTTGCTGCACGATCCCCGCGAACTCGACGTCAACGCGCCGCTCGGCCGCTGGAACCTTTACATCGGCTCGGCCGGTACCTATGCCCCGGGCTACGTCAACGTAGACCTCGCCGTGATGCCCGGCGTCGACGTCGCCTGCAACGCCGAATGCTTACCCTTCCCTGATGACTGCTTCACCCGCGTTGAATGCGACGCGGTGCTGGAACACACGCCGCATCCCGAAAGGATCGTCGGCGAGATTGAACGCGTCCTCGCCCCCGGCGGCTACGCCCATCTTGTCGTGCCCTTCTGCCACCCGTTCCACGCCTATCCCCACGACTACCGCCGCTTCACCCCCCAGGGCCTACGCCTGCTCGCCGGCGGGCTCGAAGTGGTCGCCGAAGGCTGGCGCACCGGCCCCACCGCCACGCTCCTCGTCTTCGTCATCGAGTACGCCAAACTCTGGTGCCCCTGGCGGCCTCTCCGTGGCGTCGTCCATGGCGTGCTCGGCTGGGCTCTGTTCCCCCTGCGCTACCTCGACATCCCCCTCCGCCGGTCCCCGAACGCATACGTCCTGGGTAATCACTGCTATATTTGGCTCCGCAAACCAGAGCGGTAAAGGCACCCTGTTACACTCGGATTTATGCCTTCGACACTCTCCGCACTGGCGTCCTCGCGCGGCATCAAAGAAGGCCTCCTCCTCCTCAGCAAAGATAAGCAGTGGGTCAACGAAAAGCATCTCGCCCTTTGCCGCATTCCTTCTCCGACGTTTTTTGAACAAAAACGGGCCGAATGGTTCTTGCAGCAGTTTCGCGCTTTGGGCTGCGAAGCGTCCATCGATCCGGCTGGCAACGTTGTCGCCTTTCTGGCTCCCAACGCTTCCGGCCCTTACGTCGCCGTCACAGCTCATCTCGACACCGTCCTTTCTCCCCGCAATCCCGAAGAAGTTTCGACCCGTCCGGACGGCAGCTTCTATGGTCCGGGCGTGTCCGACAACGGGGCCGGACTGGCCGGCCTGCTCGCCATCGTCCAGGTGCTCAAAAAGATGCCCGAGCTGCAAGGGGTGACCGCCGCGCCGGTCTTCATCGCCAACGTCGGCGAGGAAGGCGAAGGCAACTTAAGCGGCATGCGCTACCTCTGCCGGCAGTCGCCGCTCGCGAACAAAATCCGTTCCTACCTGGTGCTCGACGGCCCCTCCACCGACCACGTCACCTGCCAGGCCCTAGCCAGCCGCCGCTTTGAGGTCTCCTTCGCCGGCCCCGGCGGGCATAGCTGGTCCGACTACGGAGTCGGCAATCCGGTGCATGCGCTCAGCCGCGTCATCACCCTGTTCGCCGAAAACCAACCCGAGCCGATTGAGGGCATCAAGTCGTCGTTCAACTTCGGGGTGATTGACGGCGGCGTCAGCGTGAACTCGATTCCGAATCTTGCCCGCGCCAAGCTCGATATCCGCTCGGAGTCGCCGGGACGCCTCGACGTCCTCACGGAGCTGCTCGAAACCTGTGTGAATAAAGCGACGGAGATGGAAAATGCCCAGGCCACCATCGCCCGGGTCACCGCCAAACTCCGCGAGACTGGCTCTCGACCCGGCGGACAGCTCCCGGCTGGCGCTCCGATTCTCCGCTACATCGCCGCCGTGGACGACTGGCTCGGCATCCGTTCCCGGATCGATTGCTCATCGACCGATGCCAACATCCCGCTCAGCATGGGGATTCCGGCGGTCTCGATCGGCGCGGGCGGCACCGGCGGCGGGGCACATACCCCGGGCGAATGGTTTCGGCCCGAGGGCCGCGACTCCGGGCTCAAGCGGATCCTTCTGACACTCTCGCTTCTGCTGGCGGAATGAGCCGCTACGCCGATCTCAGCTTGGCCGCCATGGCGCTCGTCTGGGGCGCGATGTTCGTCGTGGCCAAGGCGGCGCTCGACGACGTTTCGAGCGTCTTGTATCTTGCCCTCCGCTTCAGCCTGGCTGCCATTGTCCTCGGTGCCGTGTTCGGTCGCAAGCTTCGCTTTGAGTGGGCCGGGGTGGGTCTCGGGGTCGTGCTGATGGCGGGCTACATTCTGCAGACCCTTGGGTTGCAATCCATTTCGGCGGCGAAAAACGCGTTTTTGACGAGCGGCTACATCGTCGGGGTGCCCTTGCTGGGCTGGCTCGTTTATCGCAATCAAACCCGTCTGGCGGAATTCCTCGGCGTGCTCACGGCGGTCAGCGGCATGGGACTGCTCTCGATGCAGGGCGAAAAACTGACGATTGAAAGAGGCGACGCCCTTACGCTGGGCTGCGCCGCGGTCTACGCGGTCCATATCGTGTTGTTGGGTCATTTTGCTCCGCGGATCCCTTACGAGACGCTTAGCTTCCTGCAAGTGGCCGCGGCGGCGGCGTTTGCCTGGGTCGCACTTCCATTCGTCGAAACGCCGGCCATCCGTTGGCGGCCGGCGGTGATTCTGGCGATCGTCGCGGGCGGCCTGCTGGCGACGGCGCTGGCCTTCGTCGTCCAAACCTGGGCGCAGCAGTACACGAGCCCGACCCGCGCCGCGCTGATCTTCGCCCTTGAACCCGTTTTCGCTTGGTTGGTCGCTTGGTGGTGGAATGGCGAAATCCTTACGGGCCGGGCCGCCGCCGGGGCTGTTTTGATTTTGGCCGGCGTCGTGCTCGTTGAATTGAAACCTAACCGCAAAACTGCACATCCATAGAGCAGTACACTGAAAGTGACAACTTCTAGGAAGGTTTCCGCATGAGACTATTCGCGAACATCCGGCAGCAGAAGCTGCTCTCCTCTACCCTGATGGTTTTTTCGACGGCGCTGGTCGTCCTGGTCGGGACACTCGTGTCGACAACGGCGACCGCCGCCAAGGGCCAAGCTGTGGCCCCTGACGCGACGCCGCTGGTTATCCCTTCCGCAGCGGCGCTCCCTAACGAATTTACGAAAATCGCGAAAATGATGGAACCGTCAGTTGTGAACATCACGACGGACTACGTCCCGAAGGCCCAGCCCCAAGCCCGGCGCCGCGGTGCTCCGGCCCCCGATGCCGAAGAGGGTGGCGATGAGGAAGGGATGGATCTGTTCCGCCGCTTCT
>JBBRIO010000484.1:0-4349 GCA_038220855.1 Bryobacterales bacterium
AGGAAATGGGGATTGATTTGGCTCGTCAAAGCGTGGAGCCGGGCTTCGGTAACCAAGCGCTGCTGCTCTTGCAGAAGCAGGTCGGTTCGAATCGTATTCCAGATTTTCAGTGGCAACGCCACGGCGAAGACCGTCGTTGCGCAGATCAGCGCCTCGGATCCCCAGTCCGGATCGGTCCAACTCGCATAAATAGAATAGAACAGCCGATCCTCCACGATGCGGTCGGATATCCATCGCAGCAACTCCGCAAACAGAATCGTCAGCAAAAAAACCAAGTGGAAGGCGGTCACCCGCGTATCGTACTTCCGTCGGAACAGTCGCGAAATCGTCAGATCAAAGTATGGGGAAAAGCTCCAAACGCTGTCCGGCGTCGGGGCCAGATCGCGCAGCAAGCCGCCCAAAACCCCCACGCCCGCAAACAGCAGAATGCTGAGATACTCGCCGGTGATCATCGCCGGCAGCGACATCAGGATGCCGCCCACGAGGCCTGTAAAGTAGCCGCCGAGCACCCCGGCGAGAAGAGCGCCCTCCAGACCCAGATCGGTCGCCAAGTAGGCGTTATCAGTCAAAACGCGCAGCGCCACGCCCGCTCCGAACAGCAACGCCAGGATCCCCGCAAAGCGAAACTGCTGTTCCATGGTTCTTTCTTCGCGCAGCAGCATCCTAACAAATAGGCTTGATCGGCCGAGAATACTCGCTAGCGAAGCCGCCACGGCCAGCTTCATCAGCAAGACTGCTAAATGTTGTTCGAGCATTCAACCCTATAATATGAGTGTGTTTCGTTTGGAAAAAATAGCCGACGCCCGGTTCCCGACCCGCTTCGGCGACTTCCGAATTTTCGGCTTCGTGGGGCATTTCGCAGACCGGATTGAAGAAGCCGTAGTGCTGGTGATGGGAGACCTCGACGGCGAGCCACCGCTCGTCCGCATTCATTCCCAGTGTCTCACTGGCGATGTGTTCCATAGTTTACGCTGTGATTGCCGGGAGCAGCTCGAAATGGCGCTCGCCAAAATCGGCGTGGCCGGACGCGGCATCCTGCTCTACGAGCAGCAGGAAGGGCGCGGCATCGGCATCATGAACAAGCTGCGGGCTTACGCCCTGCAAGACGCCGGAGCCGACACGATCGAAGCGAACGAGCAGTTGGGCTTCGCCGCCGATCTGCGCAACTACGAGTTGCCCGTCGCCATTCTGCAGTACTTCGGCCTGAAGTCCGTGCAGTTCATGTCGAACAACCCGGACAAAATATCGGCCATCGAAGCCGGCGGAATTGCCGTTTTCGAGCGAGTCCCCATCATCGCGGAGCCGATGGAGGAACGCGACTTCTACCTCAAGACGAAGCGCGAGCGGATGGGCCATCTGTTCGAAGCGGTGCTGTCTGAATCTCCAATAAAGTAAGCCGCCGAAGGGCGTCCTCCGCGTCGGTCCCGCACATCCCGGGCTCCGGTTGTAGACCCACGCACACGGCCGGGCGGGTCGGCAGCCCGAACAGGTCGCACAGATTCTCCGCGGTCAGATGCGCACACCGCACCCCGGCCGGCTTCCCGGCCGGCATCTTCGGCAAGGGCGTGGAAATGGATGGGGCAATGCAACAGGCACCGCATCCCACCCGGCAGTTCACGGCTTATAGACCGCGCTGCATTGGTCCATCTCCCAAACCTCCACCCTTGCAATCCGCACCGTTGTCTCCGGCTGCAGCGTGGGCATATCCTGGTTCAGATCCTCGCAGATGAACCGTGCCACGTTCTCCGCCGATGGATTGATCACATCAAACGGACTCACCTCGTTCAGAAACTGGTGGTCCAGCCGCCCCAGCACCCGCGCGATCGACTTCTTCAGCCCGATGAAGTCGACGAGCAGACCCATCGAATCCAGCTCCGGCCCTTCAATCGTCACCCGCATCTTCCAGTTGTGCCCGTGGATCGGCTCGGTCTTGCCATAGTAATTGCGCAGGGCGTGCGCGGCGGGGAATACCGCTTCAACATTCGCTTCAAACACGGAAGAACTCCTCTACATCTTTGATTTCGGTCGTGAAGGCGTAGTCGGGCAGGCTGTCAAAAAAGATCTGTCCGTAGCGCTGCCGGGTAATCCGATGGTCGAGCAAAGCCAGCACGCCCCGGTCCGTCCGGCTGCGAATCAACCGCCCGAAGCCCTGCTTCAGCGCAATGGCCGCCTGCGGAATCTGATAGTCGCGAAAGGGTTCGCCGCCGCCCTTCTTAATCGCGTCCGTCCGAGCCGCCACCACCGGATCGGAAGGCACTGCAAACGGCAGCTTGTCGATGATGACGCAACTCAACTGCTCGCCCTGCACGTCCACGCCCTGCCAGAACGACGAAGTCGCAAACAGCACGCAGTTCTTGGTCCGCCGAAACTCTTCGAGCAGCGCGCTCCGCGGCCCCGTGCCCTGCATCAACGTCGGGAACAGAATGTCGAGCGACACGCGGTCATACAATTGCCGCATCGATTGATAGCTCGTACACAGCACGAACGCCCGCCCCTGGCTGCACTCGAGCAGCTTAACGATCTCCTCGGCCGCCCGCGGCATAAAGTCCAAGCTCCGAGGGTCGGGCAGATGTTGCGGAACGTACAGCAACGCCTGCTCCGGGTATTGAAACGGGCTGCTCACAATCAACTGCCGCGCGTAGGAGATCCCCAGCCGATGCTGCACGAAATCGAAGCCACCGCCCACCGCCAGCGTCGCGCTCGTCAATATAACCGACGGCACTTTATCGAACAGCTTTTCGGTCAACAGCCCCGACACGTCAATGGGCGTCGCCTGCAGGAAAATCGCCCGATTCCGGCGTTCAATCCAGTAAACGTAGTGGGCCACCCCGCCTTCGATCCAACTCTTCAGGTTGTCCGACAGCCCGCGTACCCGCGTCGCCAGCGGGATCACCTCGCCCAAATTCTCTTTCAGCAATTGCAACTGCACATGCACCGCTTCAAGAGCGCTCAGCACGTCCGTATACGGGTCGGCGTTGCGTTCGCGGAACTGAGCATGGTCGGCAAACCCACGCCGTCCGTCTTGGGGCGGAAACAGAGAGAAGAAGAAATTAGCCGCCTCCTCCATGCCCGCCAGCATGCGGTCCAGCTCCGGCCGCCCCATCTCTTTCCGCCGGCACAACCCGGTGATATCCCGCCGAATCTCCCCAAATTGCAAGTTGCTCACCGACAAGCCAAAGAACTGCCCGGCCACGTCCTCGATCTCGTGGGCTTCGTCGAACACCACCGCTTCATAATCCGGAATAATGCTTCCGAACTCGCCTTCCTTGATCGCCAAATCGGCGAAAAACAGGTGGTGGTTCACGATGATAATGTCGCTCTCCGCCGCCTTCCGCTGCATCTGCGTGATGAAGCAGCGATCGAACTGCTGGCACTTCTGGCCGGTACAAAGGTCTCGCCGAGCGTCGATCTTCGTCCAAGCGGAGCTAGTCTCCGGCAGCGTTTTAATCTCGGCCCGGTCTCCGTGTTCGGACGTCTTCTCCCACTCGCGGATGATCTGGAAATCCGCCACCTCTTCGAGACCCGTCAGCACGGGCTCTTTTTCGGCGTCGTAGATCCGCTGCCGGCAGGCATAGTTGGACCGGCCCTTCATGTAGCAAACCCGCAGCTCGTGTTCGAAGTGCTGCTGGAGAAACGGAATGTCTTTGAAGAAAAGCTGTTCTTGCAGATTCTTCGTTCCCGTCGAAATCACCACGCGTTTCCCTGAAAAGATGGCCGGCACGAGATACGCCAGCGTCTTCCCGGTCCCGGTTCCCGCCTCGACAAGAAGGTGCCGCCGATCCGCCAACGCCGTCTCTACCGCCTCGGCCATCTCCAACTGCCCGGCCCGGTACTCATAGTTCGGATGCCACTGCGAAAGGGTGCCATTGCGCGAAAAAAACCTTCGCACCGACAACGACCGCGTCTTTTCCGGCGTGACGTTCAACTCTTCAGTGTATCGGCCAGCGCGGCGAACAGGGCGCGATGCGGCGCATGCGTCGCCACCAGGTCCTCCGGATGCCACTGCACCGCCAACGCAAATCGCTTACCCGGCATCTCCGCCGCTTCAATCAAGCTGCCCGCGCGCGCCGTCACCACCAACCCCTCGCCCAACTCGTCCAACACCTGATGGTGCCGCGAGTTTACTTCGAAATTCGTCTCGCCCGTCACCCGCGCCAGCAGCGACTCCGGCACTACTTCCACAGTATGCATCACGTCCCGATGGTCGTCGACATGCTGCTTAAGCGTCCCCCCGCAAGCGACGTTCAAAAGCTGCATGCCCCGGCAAATCGCCAGAATTGGCAGATCCCGCCGCAACGCCGACCAAGCCACGTCGAGTTCGTAAACGTCTCGTGCCGGATCCAACTCCC
>JBBRIO010000485.1:0-4335 GCA_038220855.1 Bryobacterales bacterium
CACCTTGCCGTCGACCCATTCGTTATCAACGATCAGGAGATAGGTTCGGGAACCGTTGGTCTGAGTGCGAACGAACAGAGTGGCTCTCCTATGTCACCATCATGTTTGATTTACATTCCAAAAACAATAGCTATTTTCACATTATCACAACTCGGCGTGCCACTAGGATTCACTCGTGGACGACGTCGCGCCGTTAAGAATCAAGCACTTGTGGCCGCCTCGCGGCGATAACTGTTGAAGATGAGCTTTACACCGGGTGCGGCACTATTCACCAGAACACGCCCGATCTCCCCTACGCTGGCACTCTCCCAACGGTCCTTCCCGTAGCTCTTCTGGCCGGTTCTGCCGGCTTCCTGGCCGGCGGCGACGGCAAGCAGGTCGACATCTTCAACCATTCCGACGTCGGCAACGTAGGCCGAGTCACCATCCCTGACTTCGGGCCGACGCTTCTCCAAATGCAGCTGCTTTTTAATGCGGCCGGCACTCTTCTTTACGCCGTGCGCTTGGGGGCGAGTACCAGGCCAGCTTGGGAAGTGAGACAAACTGGCGTCCAGACTTTCGACCTCAACGCCCGGGCGGGAAACTGCGTCCTCTCCGCGAGCGGGACGAACGACCGCCGTGGTGGTCCCCTCCCGACGATTGAAGCCGAAGGCGGTTTGCTTTCTGTCTGGTTGTCCGCCGCCAACTTCTGCGGTTACGCGCCCACCGCTTCCGATCCTTGGATCACCATCCCCAACCCTCGCTTTGCCTTCGGCCCCGATTCCCTCACCGCCCACGTCGAGCCGAACCCGACGATGCGCGAGCGCTCCGGTCGAATCGTGATCGGCGGTCTCTCCCTCGTAGTCACACAAAAAGCGGCCAGCCTTATGCGGACGTCGGCACGCCATCGCTTCTCCTATCGAGTCGTCAAAGCGGATTTCTCTCGCACGCTCAATCGCCACATCCTGGCGAGCGATACGCCCAACACGATCCACATCTTCGACCCCGTCTCCCGGACCGACCAAGTCATTCCCCTCTCTCGTCGGCCAACCTCGCTTGCTCTCAGCCTCGACGGTCTCCTCGCCGTCGTCGGCCACGACGGCGGAATCTCCGCGATTAACCTAAAACTCGGCCAAGTCGTCGGGCTTTTCCCCGTTCCGCTCGATGTACGCGCTCTCGCCGTCACCCCACGCGGAATCGTGTTCGCGTTCCCCTCGTTTTTTTTCCCTTCCCCCAGCACCCGCGTTTCCCGCGGCGTCCCCGTCAGCCTCAATCTAGCTACTGGCAAGATCTCGTCCCTCCCGCCGGCGACCACCTACACCTCCTCTGCGCCGCTCTGGCCCGACGGTCTAACGCTCTTCGCCGCCGGAATACGCTGGGCCATCAACGGGAGTACGCTCACTCCTCTCGACACCTATCAGCCAAATATCTGCCCCCCCTTCTGGTTCACCCACGGCGGCAGCCGCGTCCTGAGCGCTTGCGGTATTTTCCATTCCGCCTCCGACTTTTCGTTTGTCAAAAGCTTCGCTTACGACGTAACGGGGGCCGATTCCTCCACCGCCCTAGCCACCACCGCCGTTCTTTTCGCCAGCCGAGACGGGCGATTGAGTTCGGACAGCCTCGCTCTGATTCCAGACGCAACCATGGTAGCTTCTGCCTTCCCGCTCGATCGCTACACTGCCCTTTCTACCGATACCTACTTCAAAGACTTTCCCCTCCGCGGACGTCTCGTGAACTGGAGTTCAGACAACACCCGCCTTCACGTCGTCTCGGACCTCGATCGTACTCTTAACCAGGCAGTCGGCGAGAATCAAACGATCGTCGAATCACTCAGTACCCAATCCAACTGCGTCTGGTCGGCCAACCCTCCAACGATAGCCACACTCGATTCGCCAAACTTGGAGATCTCGGTCATTGCCCCGGCAAACTGTCTTTGGCAGGCGACCTCTTCGGCCTCCTGGCTTAGGTTTCGGACGGCCAACCCTTTCCTGGGGAGCGACACGGTGACGGTCGCGCTCCTCCCCAATCCTGATAGCGCTGCCCGAGAAGCCGTGGTCACCCTAGGCGGCACCACGGTTCGTGTTACCCAAGCCGGACAGCCCCTCGTCCTCTCTCCTTCCAGCCTCAGCCTGATCGCCTTCCCCAGCCAGTCGACCGCCCAGATCATCACTGCCGATCCCGGCCTCCGCTGGACCGCCATCTCCCAAGCACCCTGGATCAGCCTCTTCCAACGTGCTGGCACTGGATCCTCCGATCTTACTTTCGCCGCCGCGCCGAATTCGGGTGGGACTCGCTTCGGCACCTTCACCGTCAACGGTGTCGTCTTCACGGTGGCTCAGTCCGGCGGCGTCGCCGCAAGCAACCAGCCCCCCGTTGTCCTTCCGCCGTCGGCCGGCTCCAGGGTCGGCCTGCTGGAACAGAGGTCCTTCCGTTTTGCCGATCCCGACGGCGTCGCGAACCTGGCTGTTCTCAACATTCTGATCAACACGGCACTCGATGGCCCGGAAGCCTGCCACTTTGCGTACGACATCCAAGCCTCGCTGCTGTACCTGGTCGCCAGGGACGGAATCGGCGCATCCACCTCCCCGATCGGCGTGCCGGGTGTCCTCTTCAATGGCAACTGCCGCATCGATATTGGGGCCGTTCAATTCACACGGGAAGTTCACTCGGTTACCCTCACCGTCGCCTATCAGGTCGAGCCGACATACCGCGTGGGTCGAGCCATCTATGGCGCCGCCCGCGATCGCCAAGGGAACAACTCCGGCTGGCAACTCATCGGACACCATAGCCTATCCGGCGGGTTTCCCTTGAACCCCGCCAACTTTATCCCCTCTCCGCCCAGCCCAAACAATCCACTCTCCATTTTCTATGACGATGCTAACTCCACCACCGGCAACCCGCGCAGCACTAATATCAAATTCGCTCAGGTGCTCATTCAAAGTACGCTCGATGCCCACCGCGCCTGTTACATCGGCTTCGACCACGACAAAAACCTGCTCTACCTGATCGATGACGAAGGGACCCGCCTGCTCCCTTCCGCGATTCGTTTGAACGGGGCCCCCGGAGGAGTTGCCCTTGTCGAGAACTCCCAATGCCGCGTCAGCGCCCTGGGCTCCTCATTTACGGACATCGGCTCCCGACTTAACCTCACGCTCAACATCACTTACAAACCCGCCTTTTCCGGCCCGCGCCTCATCTATGGCGGCGCTCAAACTCCCACGGCGAACTCCGGCTGGCAGATGCTCGGGTTCCTTTCCATCCCTTGAAGCGCACACCGTTCCGAAGTAAACTATTATTAATATGCTTCGGATTCTTATCTCCCTTCTAACCCTCGCCTCCCTCCTCCCCGCTCAAACTGTCCTCGGCTCCTTCACCGGCCGAGTCCAGGACCCCTCCGGCGCCGCCATCCCCGCCGCCGCCATCACCGCCACCAACTCCTCCACCGGCCTAACCTACAAAACCATCACCAACGCGACCGGCACCTACTCCCTCCAACAACTCTCCCTCGGCACGTTCGAGATCGCCGTCCAAGCCAAAGGTTTCCGCCGCGCCGTCCAGAAAGGCCTCGAACTCAACGTCGCCCAAACCCGGGCCATCGACTTCTCGCTCGAAGTCGGCCAAGTCGAACAAACCGTCGAAGTCTCCGGCTCCGCCACCGAACTCCAAACCGCCACCTCCGACCTCGGCACCACCATCCAACGTAAGAAGTTGATGGACCTTCCGCTCTTCGTCGGCGGGAATGTTCGCAACCTTGAGCAGTTCATCTTCCTGGCCCCCGGCGTCACCGGTGACTCGACGAACACCCAAATCTCCGGCTCGCCCTCCCGCGGCAAAGAAGTTCTGCTCGACGGCATCGCCTCCACGGGCATCGAGTCCGGCGGCGTCATCCCCGGCAATACCCGCCCGTCAGTGGAAACCATCGGCGAGTTCCGCCTGCTCCGCGCCAACTTCAACGCCGAATACGGCCGCACCGGCGGCGGCATCCAAATCTTCACCACGCGCTCCGGTACCAACGTCTTTCACGGAGCTCTGTTCGAATATCTCCGTAATGATAAACTCGACGCCCGCGGCTTCTTCCAACGCGTGCGCCCCATCAACCGCCAAAACGAGTTCGGCGCCACCCTCGGCGGCCCTCTCCTGATTCCCGGCCTGTACAACGGCAAAAATAAAACGTTCTTTCACTTCGTCTACTCCGGCTTCCGCTTTCGCCAAGGCGCCCCCAACACCCTGCAAAGCCTAATCCCCGCCGACTTCCGCCAAGGCGATTTCTCGCGCTTAGCGACGCCCATTTACGATCGCTCCACCGGCGCGCCCTTCCCCGGAAACATCATCCCCACCGCCCGCATCTCTTCGGTC
>JBBRIO010000486.1:0-4320 GCA_038220855.1 Bryobacterales bacterium
CGCTTCACTTCGCCGTTGTCGGCGATGGTTGAAGTTGGCTGCTCTAGGCAGCGGTTGTTCTCGATGAACACATACGGCGGCATGTCGAGCGAGGCGGGGATGCCGAAGTACTCGGTGAAGCCGTAGTCGAGGGGGCCGGGGGAGAAGGGTTGGGCGTAGTCGACCTTCTCGCTGGAGCCCAGGCCGAGGTGCCACTTGCCGAAGCCGCCGGTGCGGTAACCTTTCGCCAGCAACAGAGCCGGTAGCGTGGTTCGGCCAGGCTCGATCAGCGCGGGGGAATAACCCTGCAAAACACCTTGCTTCAGGCGGCTGCGCCAGCAGTAACGGCCGGTTAGGAGACCGTAGCGGGTGGGCGTGCAGAGGGAGGAGGGCGAATGGGCGTCGGTGAAGCGCATGCCCTGGCGAGCCAGTTGGTCCAATCGAGGGGTGGACATCTTGGCGGCCGGGTAAAAGGCCCCGACGTCGCCGTAGCCGAGATCGTCGCAAAGGACGATGACGACGTTGGGTGGAGCCGGGGCGGCGGAGAGCGTGGAAGCTACGAGGGAAGCGTTAAAAATCCTGCGGGTCACCGAGGTATTGTATGCTGCACAGGATGCCTTTGTTCCGTGTCGGGGTTACGCCCGACTTTTATGTCGATGCGAAGGGCCGTTTCGAAGCGGTCGTCGAAGCCAAGTTTGCCGTGCCTCACATTGAGTGGGAGGCGATGCCCGAGATGGTCGACAACGTGGCGACACCCGAGGTTTTGAACCGCTATGACGCTGTATTTGCGATGTCGACGAAGATCGACGCCGCGAGTCTGGCGGGCGTGGAACGCTTGGCGATCGTTGCTCGCTGGGGGGTCGGCTATGACCGGATCGACACGGCGGCGATGACCGCCGCCGACGCGGTGTTGACGATTACGCCGAACGCCGTGCGGACGCCGGTGGCGGAAGCGATTATGACGCTGGTGCTGGCGCTAGCGAAGAACTTGATGACCCAGGATCGGTTGACTCGGCAAGGAAAATGGCGGGGCGACCTGCCTCGGCTCGGGCGGAATTTGCGTGGGCAGGTGCTGGGTTCGATCGGTTGCGGCAACATTGGCAAAGAGTTGTTTCGGCTCGCGCAGCCGTTCGGTTTCTCCCGCTTGCTGGCCTATGATCCTTATGTTGCCAGCGTCGACGGCGTGGAGATGGTGGATATCGAAACGGTTTGCCGCGAGAGCGATTTTGTCTGCGTCAACACGCTGCTGAATGAGTCGACGAAGGGCTTGGTGAATGAGCGGCTGTTCCGGCTCATGAAGCCATCGGCGAACTTTATCAATACGGCGCGGGGCCCGATCGTGGACGAATCGGCGCTGGTGAAGGCGCTCGAACAGGGTTGGATTGCCGGGGCCGGCATCGATGTTTATGAGCAGGAGCCACCGCGGAAGGACCATCCGTTGTTTGGGATGGACAACGTGATTGTGACGCCGCATGGGCTGCCGTGGACCGAAGAGATCGCCCGGGATAATGGTCTCGAAGCCTGCGACAACATTCTCGCTGTCGCGCGTGGGGAACTGCCGGGCGGAGCAGTGAACAGAGCGGTGTTGAGCCGGCCCGGATTCTTAGAAAAGTTAAGGCGATACCAATGAAACCGAATCGAATGAAGCAAGCCCTGGCAGAGCGAGGCTCGGCAGTGGGCACGATGATAATGGAGTTTGGCACGCGCGGCGTGGCGAAGATTTTGGCGGCGACGCCGGTAGATTTTGTGATGCTCGATATGGAGCATACCGGCTTCGATACCGGCCATATCGCCGATCTATGCGCCTGGTTCAAAGCGACTGATATCGCCCCTTTGGTGCGAATTCCCCAAAATCTGTACCACTTTTGCGCACGGACGCTAGATGCGGGCGCCCTGGGACTTATGGTGGCCAACGTCGAGACCGCCGAGCAAGCCAAGGCGATTGTCGACGCGTGCAAGTATGCCCCGATGGGCAAGCGGGGCATCGCTTTGGGCACGGCGCATTCCGAGTACGTGATTCCGGATCCGGTGGCCTATTTCGCCCGCGCTAACGAGAACACGACCGTGGTGACGATGATTGAATCCCCGGTTGGCTTAGCCAATCTCGATGCGATCGCGGCGGTTCCCGGGGTGGATGTGCTTTGGGTGGGTCACTATGATTTGACCAGCTCCATGGGTATCGCTGGACAGTTTCAGCATCCGGAGTTTCTGGGCGCTCTCGCGGCCGTTGTCGCGGCGGCGCAGCGCCATGGCAAGGTGGCTGCCATTCAACCGGGCAATACCGATCAGGCCCGGCAGTGGCACGGCATCGGTTTCCGGATTCTGAGTTGGAGCTCGGACATCGCGGTGTACCGCCAAGCGGTTAACTCCGGAGTCCTGGAGCTGAAATCTTTGCTGGAACCGTTGCAATAGAATCCAGTTTCGGGCAGAATCTTCGCATGTCACTTTCGCTTTCTCTTCTCCCTGAGCTTGATAATGAACTCGGCTCGCTTCGCAAGTGTTTGGAGCGGTTGCCGGGTGAGCAGTTCGGCTACCAGCCGCATCCGAAGTCGATGACCCTGGGGCAGCTCGCTACGCATTTGGCGCAGATGCCCTTGTGGGGCGCGACGACGATCAATACGACGGAACTCGACCTATCAGGCGACTTTGAGCAGCCGAAGCCGCAGACGACGGCCGAGCTTTTGGAGATCTTTGAGGGTGGAGCGAGTCAGTTTCGGGCCGTGCTCGCAAGCGCTTCGGACGAAGATCTGATGGTGACTTGGACGCTGATCGGGCCGGGCGGAACGGTGATGATGGCGATGCCGCGGATCGCGGTGTTGCGGGGGATGGTGATGAATCACCTCGTCCACCACCGGGGCCAATTGTCGGTGTATATGCGGCTGCTGGATATTCCGGTACCGTCAATCTATGGGCGCTCAGCGGACGAAGGAAATCGATAAAATGCCACACGGAGCACCCTGTTGGTTTGAACTGGCGACGCCCGATCAGGCCGTAGCCAGAACGTTTTATGAGACTCTGTTCGGCTGGACGGCGGAGGTTAGCCCGGTCGGCCCGGATCAGGAGTACACAACATTTTTACGGGATGGGGTGCCGGTCGCCGCGGCGGGTACTTTTCCCGGAGCTCCTCCGCATTGGGGCGTCTATTTCCAGGTTGACAACGTAGACGCCGTAGCGGCGCTGGTTCCCGGTTTAGGGGGGAAGTTACTGAAAGGTCCCTTTGACGTCATGACGCACGGGCGGATGGCGCTGGTGGCGGACCCGGTGGGCGCGACGTCGATGCGGTGGCAGCCGGGAACTCATGCCGGTGCCGGGGTAATGATGAAGGACCGTAGCGTCATGTGGGTAGAGTTGGCGGCGCGGGATATTGACGCGGCGGCGACCTTCTACTCCGGCATGCTCGGCTGGACGACGGAGAAACACCCGTTCAGTCCATCCCCGTACCTCATCTTTTCAGTGGCCGGGAAGGGCTGGGGTGGACTGCTGCAGATGACTCCGCATTGGGGCGAAATGCCTTCCCATTGGAGCCTTTACCTGCAGGTCCCGGACGTCGACGCCGCCGTCGCCACCGCCGTCGAGGCGGGGGGCAAAATTTGCTTCCCAGCGTTTGACGCGCCGGGTGTAGGACGAATTTGCCGGATTGATGACCCTACCGGTGCCGGGTTCTACCTGATGAAGCCTAGCTATCCGGCAGCGGATTAAGCGGCCTTGCGAGGCCGAAAGAAGACGACGAAAAGCGCGGCGCAGAAAACGGTGAGCCCGAGCGGGACCAGAAAGATTTTCGTGTAGTCGACTGTCTTGATTCCGCTCGCGTTCACGATCGTGAAGGCATCACTTACGAAGCCGGCGAACCAACTGCCGACGACGAGCCCGGCACCGAGAAGGACGAAGGTAATCAGTCCTTGGGCAGATGCGCGGATCTCGGGTTCAGCAGCCTGGTCGACATAGATGTAGGAAGCGGTAAAGAAGCAGACGTAGCAGAGCCCGTGCAGGGCGAGCGAAGCCGGAATGAGTCTTGTCTCATACAAGATGAGCCTGAAGGAGAAAGGGTGGTGCAAGCTGGGCATTGATAGTTAGCATGCAAGGTGGCGAGAAGTTGAGTTTGGAGCAGATCCGCGCCCTGCTCAAAGCGAGTGAGGAAGTTCGCTTCGCCGGGCAGAGACGGACCGAAGTATACACATGGGTGGGCAAGACGTTGGCTGAAGTCTTGTCCAATACAAGATGAGCCTGGAGAACCAGTCGATTCCAATACGAGATGAGCCTGAAGGGAGGGGGATGGGCCAAGCTGGGGATTGCTCATTCGAATGCAGAAGATCGAGAATCCGAGCCTGGAGCAGATGCGGG
>JBBRIO010000487.1:0-4313 GCA_038220855.1 Bryobacterales bacterium
AGCCGGCCGCCCGGCCGGGCTGTAACTGCTGATCGGCCAACCCGGCCAACCGCAGCAACGCCGCTGGCTGGCCCGGTTGCTCGGCCAACACCTGCAGATAAGTCGCTTCGGCTGCCGCGATGTGTTCGGCGCTATCCTGCGCCCGCGCCAAGTCCAGCCGAGGCTGGGGAGCCGCCGGGGCAAAGGGCGAGCCTATCCGCGCCGCCAGAGTCGCCTCCGCTGTGTTGAAATCGCGCAGCACCATCGCGCGGGTACCGTCGTAAAGCCTCCGCCGATCCAGGTTCCCCCAGGTGCCTTGCTGTTCGGCCCGCAGCAACTGCTCCTGGGCTTGGCGAGGTTGATCGAGCCGCCAGTAGGCCTCCGCCAGACGGAGGCGGATCGGGGCATAAGTACTATCTTTTTCGGCGGCCAGCTCCAGCATTCGGGTCGCGCGGGCGTAGGTGCCGTCGGCCAGTGCCGCGACGCCCATGGCGTAGTAATTAGCCGCCGCCGGGGCTGGACCCTCTGCTCCCAGCCACCGCCCCCCGACTAACCCGACGGCGACCGAGAGGACCGCCACCACGGCGACCGTGCCTATGCGCCAACTCTTCTTGATGCGGAACCAGGGCAACGAGTATCGGCTGGCCAAGCTCTTCATCACGCCGCTGGCTTCCGGAAACCGGTCCTCGGGTTCATATTCGAGACAACGGAGAATGACCGACTCCCACTTGCTATCGACGTCGGGAGCGACGGCCCGGGGCCGCTTGGGCTTCTCGCGGAGGCGACGGACGGCTACTTGCAGAGGCGAATCGCCGGGGTACGGCGGGGAGCCGGTCGCCATCTCGTACATGACGAGACCCAACGCGTAGATATCGGCGGCTGGGCCGACCGGTCTGCCTTCGAGCTGTTCTGGCGCCATGAAGGCCGGGGTGCCGGCACCCATCCCGGTGGCGGTCTCGTCGCCGGGGAGACTTGTACTGCGGGCGAGTCCGAAATCGGTGACGACGACGCGGGTGCCGCCGTCGCGCTCGGTCGTCAAAAACACATTGGCTCCTTTGAAATCCCGATGGACGACGCCGGCCCGATGGGCGGCGGTGAGCGCGGCGACCATCTGGTCGATGAGCGGGCGAGCTTCATCGAGCTTCAACCGTTTCTGACGGCGCAGGAAATGGGCGAGGGTTTCGCCATCGAGAAACTCCATCGTGAGGAAACCGAGCTTTTCGGTTCGCACGTAGTCGAAGACGCGACAAACGTTGGGATGGGTGACCTGTCGGGCGAGTAAGACTTCGCGGCGAAAGCGTTCTTCCATCTGGGGTTCGCCGACGATTTCGGGACGGATGGTTTTCAGGGCGATGGTTTGGTTGAGCAGTTCGTCGAAGGCTTCGTACACTTCGCCCATACCGCCGCTGCCCACGAGCCGGATAATGCGGAATCGCTCCGCGAGCAGTTCGCCGGGAGCGCAGGAGCGCGGCCCTTCGGCGGCCTCGGTCAAAAGCCCGGGAAGCACTGGAATGTTGTCGATGAACGCATTCTGGCGTGCTCCGAAGCCCAGAAGCCGCAATACCTCCTGGCGGATGGCCCCGTCGTCGGGGCAGGCGCGGTCTAAAAACGCGGTCCATTCGGCTTCCGGTAACTCGGCCGCGGTTCCGAATAGTGCCTTAACCCGTTCCCAGCGTTCAGGCTCCCACGACATATCTCTCTCCGGCGGGTCTCGACAGTTCTGCTTCGAGCCAGGCCCGGGCCACCATCCAATCTCGCTTTACGGTTCTTTCGGATAGGTTCATGGTGGCCGCGGTCTCTTCTACGCTCAGCCCTCCGAAGAATCGCAATTCTACGATTTGTGCTTGCCGGGCGTCTATCTTAGCAAGGCGTTGTAACGCCTGATCGAGGGCCAAAAAAGTTGCGGAACTGTTTTCAACGCGCAGCAGGTCGTCGGACCACTCGATTTTCTTCTGGTCAGGACCGCCGCGCTTTGCGGCCTGGTGCTCGCGCGAGTAGTCGATCAGAATGTTCCGCATCAGTTTGGCGGCGGTGGCGTAGAAGTGGCGGCGATTTTCCCACGGGATTCGCTGCGTGCCGGCCAGTCGACAGTAGGCTTCGTTGACCAGAGCCGATGGTTGCAGAGTGTGATCTTTTCTCTCGCGCCTCATGGCCTGGGTTGCGAGGCGCTTTAGTTCGCTGTAGACGAGTTCGAGGAGGCGATTTTCGGAGTCTTTGTCACCTTGCGCGACGCGTCCCAGCAACTGTGTAACTTCAGTCGATTCCATAGCTGTAGGGGAGGGGTGCCCTAGAGCCTATCACACTGGTCGATTCAGCTTGGTCCAATCAGCTAATGCCCGCCGCCGCCTTCACTGCTTTTTTTCGCTGGTTTGGGGGCGGGTGGCTTCAGGATCTCCGGATCGCCGAGCATTTTCGATGGCCCTTTGATGGCCTCCGGCAGGGTGACTCGAGGGACGGTGACAATCCGGGAACGAGTTACGGGGACGAGCGGTTTTTTCGGTGTGTGGGGGATTGCGGCGACCGGTGCCGGTTTCGGCTTCGTCGGAGGGGGCGGTTCGAGTGACGCGGGCGGCACAATCACGATTGGAATGGGCGCGGCGACGGGAGGAGCCGGGGGCGTGGGCATCGTGCGAAGGTTGTCCCAAGTCGATCCGGCTGGCTTAACGGTTAAGTGGACCGCGGTCGAAGCTGGGTTGGTTCCGCCCCAGGCGTAGGTCAGAAGAGTGGTGTGGTAATCGCCACTTTCCAGCTTTTCGGGATGAACGATCAGGTCGACCGCATCGGATTCCAGGGCCGCGCCCGGCGGCGGCAGAGCCCCGCGGCGCGGGCGGATTTCGAGCCAGGGAGCTCCAGCGGCGGACATTGTGTAGGGAAGCCCTGGATGGCTTCCGGCTACCATCACCCGCTGCATGGACGGAGGGCGTCCGCCCTTTTCGCAGGAAAAAGCGAGGCTTTCCGCGGAGACCCGCAGCATCGGGGCCATCGCG
This sequence comes from Bryobacterales bacterium, assembly GCA_038220855.1. Classification (GTDB taxonomy): domain Bacteria; phylum Acidobacteriota; class Terriglobia; order Bryobacterales; family Bryobacteraceae. The sequence continues at coordinate 2,967 of JBBRIO010000487.1, forward strand.
ACCTCAAGGACCACCTGCTCGACCGAGCGCGCGCAGCCGCTGCGGAGTTCCACCGAGAACCCGAAACGACCCGGCTCCATCGGCGTCCCCCGCAAGTAGCCCATTCCGTCCAGGCTCATTCCCGCGGGCAAGGTGCCGTCGACCAGGCGGGTCGAGGTCGTTCCCAACTGGCAACGACCGCTGCTCTCTACTACCATCGGCCCCTGGTAGTATGGCCGGCCCGCGAGGGCGACTGGCAGATTGGGGTTGAGCAGGCGCAGTTCGGCCCCCCACAATCCCATCGTTACTCCGAAGACACAACCAGCCAAGTACCGCAGCATACAACCTCTATCGACAAAAGTTCCCTAAAGTTGAAGAATTTCCTGGCGATAAGATTTTCATGTGCAAGTTTGTTCTCGCTCTAACCTTTCTCACTGCCGCCTTAGCGGCGGATCCGGTTCCGCCGTTTGCCAAACTGCCGAAAAATCTGCTAACGAATGATGGGGTGGTGCTGTTGGCCGAGGCGGGTTTAGGCGAGCGATTCCTGCTCGAGCTGATCGACCAAAAGACTTCGCGTTTCGATACAAGCGCCGAGGCGCTGGCTTCGCTCGCTCGCCAGGGACTTACCGAAAACATCCTTCGGGCGATGGTTCGGAAGCAGGATCACGCCTCCGGCGCGCCCGGCGGCGGCAACGCGGACATTCAAGTGGCTCTCGAGCCGCATCTTCTGCGCGGTAAAGTTGTCCGCCAACGGATGCTCGTGCCCGACGCGGTCGGGGGCAATGTCGGCATCATGACGATGGCCCCGGTCGTTCCCAAACCCGCCGCAGCCACCGTACCTGAAAAACGCGACACCAACGCGGACCGTTGGTACTTGATTACGCAGCGCTAACGCTTTCGAAGTTTCGGCGCGAAAGTTGGGTCTCGGGGTGGTCCTCGCCGAACAGTTCCCGCTTAATCAGATAAGCCCGTTCGAGTAGCACCGTCGCCTCGGCTACGTCTCCGCCCGCCAACCGCGCCATCCCTAGATTGTTTAGCGTGGCCGCGACCTCGAAATCCGTCGGCCCCAGCTCGCGCTCATACTCAACTTAAACACCACTCTAGCGGAAGTGGTTTAGTTTCAAAACGTTACGATTGTGAAAACGGCCTAGTGACACGCTTTTGCGGATTGCGGCGTGAGACAAATGGAATTAGCTGGAGCGCAGCGTAGGCGGGAGTGCGACACCACAAGCCTGAAAGACCTTGCCCGCTACTCCTGGAGTCTGCCCGCGAAAAACATAACCCTTGCCGTTGATAGCGACTTCCATCTCAACCAAATTGTCCAGATCCCGGATGATGTCGCCCCACTCCAACGGCCACTTCTTGCTG
>JBBRIO010000488.1:0-4312 GCA_038220855.1 Bryobacterales bacterium
TGGTAGTTGGAGAATGCGCGGCGAACTTGGCGACGGGTATACCGAGTCGCTCCGCAGTGTCTACGGCGAAGTGTCCGAAACCGCCGACCATGTCATGTACTGGTGGCACCGCGCCGCCGAATGCGTTCGCTCCGGCCAAACCCGCCGCTTCGGCTTCATAACCACGAACAGTTTGCGCCAGACCTTTCAGCGCCGCGTAATCACGCCGCATCTGACTGACCCCAAAACGCCAGCTTCTCTCGTCTTCGCCGTGCCGGACCATCCGTGGGTGGATGCGACTGACGGGGCGGCCGTCCGCATCGCGATGACCGTAGCGGAGGCGGGTACGCACGAAGGCCGCCTGCTGCGCGTGGAGTCCGAAGAACCGGGCGATGGCGAGGGTGCAGCCAAGGTCGAACTTATCGAACGCTATGGGCTGATCCATACCGACTTGACCATCGGGCCAAACACGACGGCAGCCATTCCGCTCGAGGCAAATTCTGGACTCAGTTGCCCCGGCGTAAAGCTTCACGGCGCAGGATTCATTATTACTCCGGAACGGGCGAGGGAACTGGGCCTCAGCACGGTCCCCGGCCTGGACCGCCATATTCGGCTTTATCGCAATGGCCGCGACATAACTTCACGTCCACGCGAAGTGATGGTGATCGACCTCTTCGGGCTTACCGCTCCAGATGTGCGCGAGCGGTTCCCATCTGTATATCAGCACGTGATGGACCATGTGAAGCCGGAACGCGATCAGAACAACCGAGGAACCTACCGGGATAACTGGTGGATCCACGGCGAACCGCGAGCAAACTTCCGCCCTGCCCTGAAAGGCCTGCATCGTTACATCACGACGGTAGAAACGGCCAAGCATCGCTTCTTCGTGTTCCTCGACGCATCCATCCTTCCCGACAACATGCTGGTGAACATCGCGTCCAGCGATGCGTTCGTCCTTGGCGTCCTATCGAGCCACATTCACGTCACCTGGGCGCTCGCTGCCGGCGGCACACTCGAAGACCGCCCTCGTTACAACAAGACCCGCTGCTTCGAACCCTTCCCCTTCCCCGAACCCTCCGAGCCGCAACGAACCCGCATCCGCCAACTCGCCGAACAACTCGACGCCCATCGCAAGCACCGCCAGGAAGCTCACCCCGCCCTAACGATGACGCAGATGTACAACGTCCTGGCCGAACTCCGCTCCGGCGAAACCCTTAACGCCGCCAGCCAAGCCATCCACGAACAAGGCCTTGTCTCCGTCCTCCGGGACCTCCACTACGACCTCGACCGCGCCGTCGCCGAAGCCTACGGTTGGCCCGCCGATCTGCCCACCGAAGACATCCTGTACCGTTTGGTGGAACTCAACGCCGCCCGCGCCGCCGAAGAACGTTCCGGTCTGGTCCGCTGGCTCCGCCCCGAGTTCCAAAAAACCAGCGCTTCCCAAACCGCCCTCGGTGTCGAAATGCAAGAGGAAGATCGGACTCCAGTTCGCACCACCCGCCTGCCCTGGCCCTCCGCCCTCCCCGACCGCGTCCGCGCCGTTCGCGACTTCCTCCTCCAATCTCCCGCCCCGGTCGCCCCCGAAACCGTCGCTCGTAACTTCGCCCGTGCCCGCACCCCCGAAGTGAGCGCCATACTCGAAACGCTGGCCGCCCTCGGACAAGCCAAGGTAGACAAGGGATCTTACTGGAGCTAAATCAAATGAGCTACGAACAGCCGCACCTGGACGCGCTGGTCGCTCTCGCCAAGCGAGTGAGTGACCCTCCGCGGCGCGAAATGAAACTGGAATTCGGCCACTCCCGCAACGACTTCCGCCTCCAGTCCTGCGACGGCAATCATCAGTTTCAGGCCTTCTTTCGTCGAAACGAAACGCTCAAAGAGAACTTTTCGCTCGGCCTGGATTATCTTCCGGTCGACGGAGTCCGCTTTCCCTTACTTCGCGTCAACGGCAGCCACGGAGAAAACAATCGCAGCTTCGATCCTGACCATCCCCATACTCACTTCCATATCCATTACATGGTGGCGGCGGATCTCGAGGCCGGCATTCTACGGGCGCGAAAAGCAACTATCTCTCGGGACTACGCGTCTTTCGAACAAGCGGTACTCTATTTCTTGCAGCTCGTAAACGTCACGGAAGGAGTCGAGCATTTTGAGCGCTACTCGCAGATGGAACTGCCGCTGAGAGAACCGGAGTCCGCCCCATGATCGATGAAAAACAGTTGAAGGAACAATTCAATGGCTTCGCCGCTTTCCGGGAACGCCGGCCTGGGCTTGTCCAACTCTCTACCCCGCTCTTCCATGAAGACGGAGACATGGTGGATATCTTTCTTTCGGAACACCAGAACGGCACCGCCAAAGTTCGGGTGAGCGACGAAGGAATGACGCTGATGCGCCTATCCTACGCCTACGATATTGACTCGGACAGCCGCCGCCGGGTCTTCGAACGGATCCTCGCGGAGAACAATATGAGCCAGGAGAACGGCAAACTCTTCTTCGACGTGGAACCGGCTCAGCTTTATCCCGCCGTCCTGCAGTTTGCGCAAACAGTGGCGAAAGTTTCGAGCATGCAATACTTCCGTCGCGAAGTAATCCAGAGCATGTTCTATGAGCAGCTTGAGGAGTTCATTCTCGATAGCCTTGCCCGGTTCAACCCGAAGAAACAGACCAAGCCAATTCCTGATCAAGACGCCTATGAGGTGGATTGGCAGTTTGATTTCGGTCCGAAGCCTCTTTATCTATTTGGAATTAACGACCGGACCAAGTCCCTGCTCGCCACCATCGCCTGCCAGGTATTCACGCAACCGCCCCGGAAGCTGCCCCACCGAAGTATCGCGGTCCACCGGGACTCCGAAGCCTTAAGCCGCAAAGACCGCGAACGCCTAACCAACGCCTGCGACAAACAGTTCACCTCGTTGGAGGAGTTTCGGGATCGTGGTCCTGAATTCTTCGAGAGGGAACGCCTCGCCTGATCGTCCGCGCCCATAACCCCAGAACCTCACAGGGAAAGTGGTCGGGAAAGGGATCAACCCTCGTCGTGTTCGCTTTCTAGGAAAGTCCTCACCTAAGCTTCACGCTCCCCGATTTCGGGCGTACTTTATTGCCTCCCAATCTCGTCGGCCTGGGCCACTTGGCTAATCCCACTTTTACCGCATCACCCGTAGACGACACCCGTCGTCTTGATGAATCGACAGTTGTCGTTTCATCATCAGAAGGCAGACCACCACTGTTCAATCGGATGTAGATTGGCTGCCAGTCTCGCCCTTGCCCGTTTCTGGTCGGTACCCGTCCCGCTGATGAGAGCCCGCAAATCGCGCGCGTTGCCGCCCGCCGACGCCAGAATCGCCCAGGGACCGGCCAATTTTCATCCTTAAGCTTCTGCTGCGCCACAAGCCCAATAGGGGGATTCTGAAACGCGACCCGGCCAGCTTCACAATCGCACTTGAATGGAGCAGAATGGCCACGGCCTTCATCGCCAGCGGTTCTCCCATCATCCCGCCCTCGGCGCCATTTTTCATCCCGTTGGGTGCCGTTTTTAGGAACCCGGACTCGAGCTTCACAAGGTGTTCAGATTTATTTTCAATCCATAACTCCTTCTTTGTAAGTAACTTACCCCAGACCCCGCCTCGCGGAACCCGTCAATTAGTCTACCAACGCGTGATAGATTTTTATCGAAGGCGCTACTCTGCGTCGGCCACTAATCAGGCCGAAGCAAACAGCGCCTTTTCCATTTCCACAGGAGAAAATCAAGGTGAAGGAACTCACGGAAGAACAGAAATTAATCCGAGCCGAACGCTCCCGGCTCAACGGCAGAAAAAGCAAAGGCCCCGTCACGGCCGACGGCAAATATCGAAGCTCCATGAATGCGATCGCCACCGGCGAACACGTCGAACTTCACAAAGAGGATTTACCCCCATTTTTCGCCCTGCTAACAACGGATGATCGGGAGGCCTACGTCCGCTCCCATCAGAGTCACATGCGAAAGTTCCGGCCAGACTCGGAACTCGAACTCGGCCTGCTCCGTCGCATGGTCTGCGCCCTGTTTCAATACGATCGGTTCACCAGCTTGTACTCGGAAGCCCTGCAACGAGACCTCGATCAGGTCCTGCGCGAATATCCGTCCTTGAGCATGGGCGAACAGTTTCTCCAGGGCAACATCCGCATGGCCAAACAGAAAGACCTGCTCCGCTACATTGAACGAGGCCAGAAATTTCAATTCGCCGCTTACAACGGCTTTATCAAAACGCTGCTCCAAGTCCGCAAGGGCTTCCCGGTCGACCCACCAGAGCCGGTCGACATCAGCGCCGATACCCGGGAGATTGAAGACCCCGGCCCA
>JBBRIO010000489.1:0-4306 GCA_038220855.1 Bryobacterales bacterium
AACCCGCCGCCCGAGGGTCTAGATTTAGACATCTAGTGTCCGGTTCATTCGTTCGTGGCGGCGGGATGCCTGTCCTTTACCAAGCTGGCACAAGCGCCTCACCGGTTCAAGGACGTGATTTCCACAGGCCGCCGCGGCGACGGACGTGGAAAACCCTTATCTCAACCTTTCTCCTTTGGAGCAACTATAAGGTTAACGGGAGTGACGCAGGAGGCATCCGCTGTTCCTCAACTCAACTATAATTGGGATCGTTTGGCTACTTTGCCCCGATTCCTGAGTTACGCGCTGGTCGTCTTCGGCTTGATCCTGGTCGTTGGAAATGAGCTCCGCGCGGTCTTTGCGTCCTACGATCTAGCTGTCGGCCGCCAGACGGTCACCTCGGTCGATGCCGCCAAACCGGACCCCACTAACGAAGGGAAGATGGTCCACGTCATCGGCAATCTGACCACGGTAAAGCCTGCCACCGACATTGCGCTTGGACTCTCCGGAGACTACGCCTTGCTCCACCGGATTGTGGAGATGAACCAATGGCGTAAAATCGGACGGCGGAGTTCGAGTTCCCCCGACACGATCAGTGCCAATGGATTTGAACTCCGTTGGTCGGCAGTGGAGGTGGATACCGCAATTGACAACGCGCCGGCGGAGCAGCAGAACGCGCCCATGGCGCTGCACTCCCAGGATTTCTTTGCTGATGGCTTGCAACTGGGAGGCTTCGCGATCGGTAGGGATGAGATTCGACTTCTGGGATCCGCGGTGCGGGTTCCCAGCACAAGCCAACTCGGAGACAGTATCGCCCTGGCGCTTCCAGGCCATACGCCGGCGCGGGAAGGAGATTGGATCGTTCTCTCGCCAGCGACGTCGCGCAGGGTCGGTGCATACCGTATCCGCTTCGAGGAAGTGCCCCTCAAAGAGGTCACCATAGTCGCTCGGCAATTGGGTCAGAACCTAGTCCCTTTCGGGGTCGGGATCAAAGCGTTTCTGGTCAGAGATGGGGAACAACCTATCGAGTCGGTTTTCGATGTGGCCGAAACCTCCAATCGGGTTCTCACCTGGGGCATGAGACTGCTGGGCTCTGCAATCATTCTATTTGGAATGCTCTCGATCCTACGCCGCAAATAGAAAAGCTTGGGTCCTAAAAACTTGCGCAGGTAAGGCCAAACGAGAGACACCCTTGACACCGGAAGAGCGATGTGAAAACATTTCCACAATGTTCACCCGGCAAAGAATCATCGTTTCCGTCCTAGCCACTCTTCCCCTTCTCGCCGAGAGCGCGCCGAAGTTTAACGCGATCCAGAAGAAGTGGTGGGCGATTCAACCGGTGGTCTCTGTCGCTCCTCCCGCGGTTGACCCCGTCGGCCAAAAATGGGTTCGTAATGAGATCGATTACTTCGTCTACGACAAGCTGAAGGCGAAGAACCTGGTGCCCGCGCCGCAGGCGAGCCGCGACGTTTTTCTGCGCCGGGTTACGCTCGACCTGACCGGTCTGCCGCCCACCCCGGAGGAAGCGCAGGGCTTTCTGAACGACTCGAAGCCGGGGGCGGAAGAGCGTCTCGTTGACCGGCTGTTGGCCAACCCCCGCTACGGCGAACGTTGGGGCCGCCATTGGCTCGACGTCGTCCGCTACGCCGATTCCGATGGGTTCAAGCAGGATGATACCCGCCCGAATATGTGGCGCTATCGCGATTGGGTGATCCAAAGCTGGAACGAAGATAAGCCGTTCAACCGGTTCATCAAAGAGCAGATAGCCGCCGACGAGCTCTACCCCGGGGACAAGAAGGCTCTGCCGGGCCTTGGCTACCTCCGCCTGTTCGAAGATGAGTTCAACCAGGCCAACATCCACCTGCGCCGCCAGGAATTGCTCAACGACGTTACCGACAACACCGCGTTCGCGTTCATGGGGGTTACGCTGGGCTGCGCTCGCTGCCACGACCACAAGTTCGACCCGCTCCTGCACAAAGACTACTACCGGATGCAGGCGTTCTTCGCCAATATGAAGATCGACGATGAGTCGACCACGGCGACCCCGCAACAGGTGGCCGAATATCAGGCGCAAATGGACAAGTACCGCGCGGCGGCCAAGCCGGTCCTCGATAAGCTGGAAGCCTTTCTCGCAGGCCCGCGCGCCGCTTACCGGAAGGAATATACGGAACGGTTCCCGCCCGAAGTGCAGACCGTCCTGGGCAAACCCGCGCAGCAGCGCGACCCCCTCGACTGGCAGATTTTTCATAAGGCGATTACGCAGGTCGACGTTACGGACGCCGAGGTGATCAACAAGCGTGGCAACGCCGCTGCGAAGGCCAAGTACAAAGTCCTCATCGCCGAACTCGACGCCTTCAAGCCGCTGCTTCCTAAGCCTTTACCCGTCGTACAAATCATGCGGGACCAAGCCATTACGGCCCCGGCGACGTACATTCTCAAGGCCGGTTCGCTTTATTCCCCGCTTGAAGAAGTCGCTCCGGGCGGACTCAGCATCCTCGACCCGGCTCCGGCTTCAATTCAACCTTTATCCGAACTCAACTCCAGCGGCCGACGCGCCGCGCTGGCGAACATTTTGGCCGATGCCAAGAACCCGCTGACGACGCGGGTGATCGTCAACCGGATTTGGCAGTACCACTTTGGGAAAGGCATCGCCGGTACGCCGAATGATTTTGGGTTGATGGGCGAACGCCCCAGCCATCGCGAACTGCTCGACTGGCTTACGGCGACCTTCACCGGAACCGACGGCTGGAGCATCAAGCAACTGCATCGGCGCATTGTGCTGAGTGCGACGTATCGGCAGGCGTCCGACTTCCGGGCTGATGCGGCCGCTATCGACAGTGACAACAAGCTGCTGTGGCGCTATCCCCGTCGTCGGCTGGAATCGGAAGCGATTCGGGATTCGATGCTGGCCGTCTCCGGCCTGCTCGATCGCACGATGGGCGGCCCGGGCGTGTTCCCCCGCGTACCGGAAGGCACCGAGATTCAAGAAGGCCGCCACTGGCGCAATTCGAACGGCGATGCCGATGAGAACCGGGCCAGCGTCTACATTTTCGCCCGCCGGCTGGTTCGGTATCCGATGCTACAGAGCTTCGATACCCCGCTGGCGATTGAGAGCTGTGGACGCCGTCAGGAGACTGTCACGGCGGACCAAGCGCTGGAACTGATGAACGGTGAAGCGAGCGCGAACTTCGCGCGGGCCTTGGCCAAGCGGGTCGCCAACGACTCCGGTCAATCGTCGGCCGCGCTGGTGGAACGCGCCTTCCGCCTGACGCTCGGGCGGCAGCCATCGGCGGCGGAACGCGAACGGAGCCAGGCATTTTTAGCCAAGCAAGCTAAGCTCGGCCCGGCCGCGCTCGACGACCTCTGCCTCGCTTTGCTGAGCTCCAGCGAATTCCTTTATATCGACTAGGGTCTATACCGATGAACCAACATACTACCCGTCGCGCTCTTCTACGTGGTGCTGGCAGCGGCCTGGGGGCCATGGCCATGGCGGCGTTACTCGCCGAACAATCTCCCGCTGCGACCGTCCACGATCCTACCGTCCCGCGTCAACCCCACCATAAACCGAAAGCCAAATCGGTCATCTTCCTGTTCATGGAAGGCGGACCTAGCCACATCGATCTGTTTGACCCGAAGCCGAAGCTGAATGAGTTGAGCGGCCAGCCGATGCCAGCGAGCTTCGGCCGCCCGATCACCGCAATGGGCACCGCGGGCAACACGCTGATGGGCAGCCCGCGGAAATGGACCCAGCATGGCAAGAGTGGCTTGTGGGTCAGCGAATTGTATCCGCATGTGGCCAAGCACGCCGATAAGCTGGCTGTGCTCCGTTCCTGCCAGTGTGATGGGTTGAACCACGCTGGCGGGGTGAGCCAAATGAATACGGGCGACATTCTTTCCGGCCGCCCCAGCCTGGGCGCCTGGGTGAACTATGGGCTCGGTTCGGCGAACAAGAACCTGCCGGCCTTCGTGAGCATGATCGACGAGCGGGAACCGTTTGGCAACGCCAAGAACTGGGGATCCGGCTTCCTGCCGGCGTCCTATCAGGGCACTCTGTTCCGTCAGGGGCCGAACCCGATTCTGAACACGAAGCTTCCGGCTGGGCAGGACGACGAGCGGCAGCGCGCCCGCCTCGATTTGCTCGAAGGCCAAAATCGCGACTACGCCCAAGGCCGGGAGGACGACACCAGCCTGGACGCGCGGATCCGCAGCTTTGAGCTTGCTTATGCGCTGCAGAAGTCCGGCCCTGAAGCGGTGGACCTTTCGAAGGAAACCGACGAAACGAAGGCGCTGTATGGCCTCGACAGTCCGGAGACCGCGGTGTTCGGAC
>JBBRIO010000490.1:0-4290 GCA_038220855.1 Bryobacterales bacterium
AGGAACTGGCGTACGGTTCGCGCAAACATTTTCCTGGGTGGCGCTCGTAGGAGACGAACGGACGGCACGTGCGGAGGGAGAGGGCGGGCGGAGAAGAGAGCCGGCCAAGAAGCGGCCACGAGCAGAAGTGTACGCATGCCTTATTCAAGGTTTAGGACTGACCCAAAAAACTACGGCCCGCGACCTTGGTGAGGGTGGCGGGCCGTATGGGTTGGGTTCGTTTTTTGCTTAGAAGTTGTACTTCAAGCCTAACTGGAGGTTCCGCATGTTGGCGCGGGTCCCGGTGATGACGGCGAAATTGTTCTGCGCCGTCGGGGCAAGAGAACCGGCGGCAAAGGTCGCCGATGCCAGATTGATGTTGGGGTTGCCCCACACCGGATGGTTCATGATGTTGAAACCCTCGAACCGGAACTGCAGGACATGCTTATCGCTAAAAGGCATGGTGAAGTTCTTGAACGTGGAGAAGTCCCACGCCACAATACCGGGGCTGTTCATGGTGTTCCGTCCCACGTTGCCAAAGGTACCGTCCACCGGCCGGGTAAAGGCACGCCAGTCGAACCACTGCTGCGGATCGCGTCCGCTGCTGAGTTCGGCGTTTGTTCCTGTCGAGTTCGGCCGATCAAACTGGCCGCCGGAGTTGGACGGATCGCCACCAACCTGGATGGTCATCGGGAAACCGGATTGCAGCGTCACGATAGAACCCATTTGCCAGCCGCCGATCACAGCGTTGGCGACGCCGTTGTCGATGTTGAACCGCTTCCCCTTGCCGATGGGAAGTTCCCACGAGCCGGAGGTGGTAAAGCGATGCCGGGTGTCGAACGCCGAGCGGGCGTACTCGCAAGCGCGGCAGTAGCTGTTCTGGGGGAACAGCGTGTCGCCGTCCTGGTTACGGATGGCGGTAGCGGTGTCGAGCGACTTGGCGTAAGTGTAGGCGGTCAGGAAAGACAAGCCGCCCGAGAATCGCTTGGTCACTTTGACGCCGAGCGAGTTGTAGTTGCCGGTGCCGCCGTTGTCGACGAGTTGGATCCGGCCGAAGTTGGGGAACGGCGACCGCTGGGCGAGCGTTAAGCCAGTCGTGCGGGGGGCGGGCAACGCTTCATTGACCGCGCGGAGCGCTTCCAATTTCCGGCTGATGTTACCGAGGTAGCTGACTTCGAGGAGTATCTGGCCAGCCAGTTCGCGCTGGACATTGAGCAGATACTGCATGGAGTAGGGAGTGCGGCGATTATAGGGATTGGCAAACGTATACGGCCTGGGAACCTGCGCAATCCCACCGGCCGAGGCGGCCAAGGCGTTGTTCCAATTCAGGTTCGGGGTGACCGTGTTCGAATTGAACCGGAGCCGGCCGGCGAGGTTACGGGCCATATCGAAACGCGGATTGCCCGTGTCCTGGTTGTAGAACATGCCGGTGCCGACGCGGAAGACCCACTTTGAAGAAGGATTCCAACTGAGGCCGACGCGGGGTGCCCAGTCGTTGTTGTCGCGGGCGACGAGGCGGTTACCAAGCGTGCCGTCGCGACGGGTTTCGATGTTCGGCCACCGGAGGTTGATGCCTTCGTAGGGATCGCTGCCGGTGCCTTGACGGGCAAAGTACGGATAGATGCTAAGGTCGGCGACGTTGGCGTTGCGGAAATCGGTGGGCCGGATATCCTGGCGGATGATGCCGTTGAAGAGGGTTCCGGTCTGGTCCTCCCAGGGCGGATTGTTCTCGTAACGGATACCCCAGTTAAGGGTCAACTTGGGATTGATCTTCCAGGTGTCGTCGAAATAGAGCGCGAAGTTGACGGCCTGGAAGCGGGCGCGAGCGATAGAGACAGCGGCTTCAGCCTGGTTGGTCTGGCCGAGGAGGAAGTCAGCGAAGCCGTCACCGGTGCCGGCGACGCCAGGATTGTTGGTCGCATTTTGGATGAACAGGAACTCTCCGCGCGCGAACTGGTTGCCGACTTGGAAATAGTTGTCCCAACGCATTTCGCCGCCCATCCGGAAGGTATGTTTGCCCCGAATGATGGAGAGGTTGTTATTGATCTGGATGACGCGGTTGTTGTTTTCGTACGGACCTTCCGAGCCGTTGCCGAAGCCGGAATAGACGCCACCGAAGCCGATAGCGGGGATGCCCCATTGCACGCCCGGACCGGCGTTGAGACCGGGGATAGCGAGTTCCCCAACTACGTTTCGACCGAAGGCCAACTCGGGGCCGGTCGTGTTGTAGAAGCGGCTGAAGCCGAAGCGGGCTTCGTTGACCATGGTGGGCGAGAGCACGCGGGTATTGGACGCCATGTACTGGTCAAAGGTAGTGATGATTTTATCGCCGTTTAGCTTGAGGGATTCGGTGAGTTGATTTTCATCGCCCCAGCTATAACGGCCAAACCAGGTTGACTTGGAAGATTCGTTGAAGTCGCCACGGACGGTGAACTGGTCCCGATCGATGGGGCGGCCGAGCGCTTGCGAACGATTGTTGCGGAGGCCGGCCCCGGGGACGTTGGGGGTGGGATAGAACTCGAGCAACTTGACGGATGTGGGATGGATCCGGTTGGTGGGGATGACGTTATTTGGGAAGGGCGTAGCGGCGACGACGCCATTGGGACCAGGGGCGCGGGTGAGCGGGTCGAACACTTGGGCGACGCCGCCGAAGTTACCGGTTCGCATGGCTTCGCTGGGCAGATTGTAGACAGCCTGCTGCCCACGACGCTGGCGGAACCACTCGTAGTTGGTCATGAAGAACAGCCGGTTCTTGCCGTTGAACACTTTGGGGATGATGACCGGACCGGCGAGCGTGAAGCCAAACTGGTTCCACTTAAAGGGGTCCTTCGGGGGGCGATTCGCCGTGAAGGCATAATTTTTGGCGTCGAGTTTCTCATTGCGGAGGAACTCAAAGAGAGTGGCGTGATAGTCATTGCCGCCGCCTTTGGTCAAGACGTTGATCTGGGAGGCGGAGCGACCGAATTCGGCCGGGTAGACGCCGCTCTGAACCTTGAACTCCTGGATGGCGTCGATGGAAGGCTGGGCGATATAGGTGTTGAAGTTCGGGTCGGTGTTTTCGATACCGTCGAGGGTGAAGCGGTTGAACTGGGCGCGTTGGCCGCCGATGGATATGCTCTGGGCAGCGCGAATGCCGCCTTGGCGGGCACCCGCCTGTCCGGCGGAGGGGAAGCCGAAGCTTACGTTCGGGGCGAGGGAGACGAGTTGCAGATAGTTGCGGCCATTGAGCGGCATTTCGACGATTTGTTTGTTGCCGATGACGGTGCCGAGGGTCGCGTTTTCCGTTGCGAGCGAGATGGCGGAGGCGACGACGTCGATGGTCTCGGTGACGTTGCCAATCTGGAGGTCGATGTCTTCGCGTCGGCTTTGCTGCACTTGGATTTCGAGTGCGGTGCGGGTGGAGGCTTTAAAGCCAGCCTTTTCCACCTTCATCGTGTAGGCGCCGGGCTGGAGAGAGGGGAAAGCGTAGGTGCCGGAATCGCTGGTGGTGGTGTCGCGGTTGGCACCGGTGGACGAATTGGTAAGGGTGATCTTGGCTCCGGCGACGGCTGCGCCAGAGGAGTCACGAATTTCGCCGGAGAGGTCTCCGAAAGTCTGGCCGAATACGCTTAGGCTCAGACTGAAGAATAGGCACAGAAGTGCGACGTACTTGGTTCGCAAAATAGAATCTCCGTAATCGTTAAAACGATCGCTCAATGCTACAGGATGATTACGCCGGTGGCAAGCAGGCAGAAGGGGCGCTCGAATGCTCCTGAGTAGGGCTCTGCCCGAAGGCGCTGGGCTGAACTGTTGAAGGGGGCGGGCGGAGAAGAGAGGCGGCAAAGAAGCGCAGACGAGCAGTTAGGGAAAAGCACAACTTATTCAAGGTTTAGGGCTGATCAAAAAAACTACGGCCCGCGACCCTGGTGAGGGTGACGGGCCGTAGCGGCTGGGTTCGTTTTAGAGTCTAGAACTCGAACTTGAGTGCTAGTTGGAGGCTGCGGTTATCGCCGACGGTGGAAGTAATACGGCCGGCGGTGGGCGACCCGATGGAGGCATTGGGGAAGCCAAAGTAGGGGGTATTGAAGAGGTTGTAGGCCTCGAAGCGGAACTGCACATTAAAGCGCTCGCCCGCACCGAAACGGTTGTTCTTCACAAACGACGTGTCGAAGTTCACGTTGCCCGGCGAGTAGAGAATACCGCGGCCTACGTTGCCATACGTGAACGCCGGGGGAGCGGCAAAACAGCCCGGATCAAACCAACGGTCGGCCGTCGGACTGTCGAGCTTGCCCGAACAGGCCAAGCGATTCGGCCAGCTGGGTGCTCCGTTGT
>JBBRIO010000491.1:0-4286 GCA_038220855.1 Bryobacterales bacterium
CCCGCCAGCATCAACCCCAAGCCAAAGATCAGCCCGCTGCGCCGCACCGTGTGCCGAATCAGCACCCCCTTGTCGCCGCCCTCCTCCACCCGGCGCGCGAACGAAAACGTCATCGCCACGCCCACCATCCAAAGGAAAAACGGAAAGATCAGATCCGTCGGCGTCAGCCCGTGCCACTCAGCGTGCAGCAAAGGCGCAGAAGCCGCCGTGTGTGAACCAAGATTATTCACAAGCATCATCGCCGCGATCGTCGCCCCGCGGAAGGCATCCAGCGAGATCAGCCGCTGCTTTGTCGATACAATGTTGGGCAAGTAGGTATTATGCAACGTCTCCTCGCGGCCGCCCTCGTTTTCTCCTCCGTTGCCCTCGCCGAATCGGTCCCGGAACAGGCCGCCAGGATCATTGGAGCCAACTGCGCCTCCTGCCACGGCAGCTCTCTGCGCGTCTCCGAACTCGATCTCCGCACCCGGGAATCCATGGTCAAAGGCGGCCAACGCGGCCCCGCCCTGGTCGCCGGCAAAGCCGAAGAAAGCCGCCTCTATCGCTTCGCCGCCGGCCTCGACCAACCCCAAATGCCGCCCGGCAAAAAGCTTTCCCCCGCTGACCTCGCCACCCTCAAAACCTGGATCGACTCCGGTGCCGAACTCTCCGCCGCCCCCGTCGCCTCCGGCTCCCTCGCTGCTGCGGAAGATCGCCCTATCACCGAAGCCGAACGTCAGTTCTGGGCCTTCCGAAAGCCCGTCCGCCCCGCCGCGCCGCTAGATAATGCTATAGATCACTTTCTCGCCCTCAAGTGGAAGGACAAAGGGCTCACTCCCGCCCCCCGCGCATCGAAGCCTGTCCTCGTCCGCCGCGCCTATCTGGACCTCGTCGGCCTTCCTCCCACGCCCGACCAAGTCTCCGCCTTCGTCAACGATACCCGCCCCGACGCCTGGCCCCGCCTCGTCGTCCAACTCCTCGCCTCGCCCCACTACGGCGAACGCTGGGCCCGCCATTGGCTCGACGTCGTCCGCTATGCCGACTCCGGCGGCTACGAATTCGACCGGGATCGCCACAACGCCTTCCGCTATCGCGACTACGTCGTCAACGCCCTCAATTCGGACAAACCCTTCGACCGCTTCCTCAAAGAACAACTCGCCGGCGACGAACTCTACCCCAACGATCCAGAAGCCTGGGTCGCCACCGGCTTCCTCCGCCTCGGCCCCGAAAACAACGTCAAAAACGAACAGACCCGCCTCGATGAACTTGACGATCTCGTCGTCACCGCCTCCAACGGCCTTCTCGGCATGACCGTCGGCTGCGCCCGTTGCCACAATCACAAATTTGACTCGATCGCCCAAAAAGACTACTACCGCATCCAAGCGGTCTTCTTCCCGCTCAAGCCCCTCGAACGGCCTCTCGTCGACGCCGCCGCCGAGGCCAAACTCAAAGCCGAATCCGCCGCCATTGACGCCCTCGCCAAGCCCACCAAGGATCTGATCAAAGCCCTCGAACAGCCCTTCCGCGACCGCATCACCGCCCACCGCCACGCCACCCGGCCGGACTACCTCAAGCTCGCCATGGACACCCCGGAAGCCAGGCGCACCGAAGGCCAAAAGCTCAACGTCAGTCAGTTTGAACGGAACGTCGCCAACATTTACGAAGACGATCTCGTTCGCGAACTCACCCCGGAAGCCGTCGCCGAGCGCAAACAACTTTTGGCAAAAGTGGCCGCTTTCGACAGCCAGAAGCCGCAGTTGCCCACCGCGATGACCATCACCGAATCGGGCCCCGTCGCGCCGCCTTCCTACTTCCTCCACCGCGGTGGTGCCGGTGCCAAAGGCTCCGTCATGTCGCCCGGCGTCCTCTCCGCCGCCGTCCGCGAAGACTGGCCCTTCCCAGAACCTCCAGCCGACGCCAAGTCGAGCTTCCGCCGCGCCGCCTTCGCCCAGTGGATCGCCTCCCCGGACAATCCGCTTGTCCCCCGCGTCTGGGTCAACCGCATGTGGCAATTCCACTTCGGCGAAGGCATCGTCCGCAGCCCCAGCAACTTCGGCAAAATGGGCGATCCGCCCACCCATCCGGAACTCCTCGACTGGCTCTCCACCGAACTCATCGCCAACAATTGGAGCATCAAACACCTCCATCGTTTGATGATGAACTCCCAGGCCTACCAAATGGCCAGCGACGATTCTGACGCCAACCGCAAGCTCGACCCCGACAATAAATTGCTCTGGCGCATGCCCCGCCGCCGCCTCGAAGGCGAGATCATCCGCGACTCCATCCTCGCCCTCGCCGGCACTCTCGACCCCAAAATCGGCGGCCCCGGAGTAATGCCCTACATCGACCCCGCCCTCTTCCAGGCCAGCTCAAAACGGACCTGGCACGGCCGCCCCGTCGACGACCCCTCCACTAACCGCCGCAGCCTCTACGTCTTCTCGAAACGGTCGATCCCGCTCCCCATGCTCGACGTCTTTGATAAGCCGGACACCATCACCTCCTGTGCCCGCCGCAATCGCTCCACCATCGCCCCCCAAGCGCTCATTTTGATGAACAACGAGTTTGTTCAACTCCAGGCCAAACAGTTTGCTAAGCGCCTCTCCCGCGAGGCGTCCACGCCGGAAGCCAAGGCCGCTCGCGGCTATCAACTCGCCTTCGGCCGCGCCCCTTCCGCCCGCGAATCGCAACGCGCCATTGAGTTCATCGGGGCCTCTCACGATGGCCTCACCGATTTCTGCCACGCCCTTTTCAACGTCAACGAGTTTGTCTATGTCCCCTAAGCGTCTCTGGTCCCGTCGTGAATTGCTAATGGCCGCCGGCGGCGGTATCCCCGGTCTCGCCCTCGCCAACATGCTGGGGCCGAAGGCGTCTCACTTCCCGGCCAAAGCCAAGTCGGTCATCTCGATCTTCTGCTACGGCGGCGTCAGCCAAATGGACACCTTCGACCCCAAGCCCATGCTCAAACAGCGGGCCGGCGAAACCATCCCGGGCAAGAAGATCGTGCCGTCTCAAGGCAGCCCCGGCGGCCTCATGCCCGCACTCTGGGAGTTCAAAAAGTACGGCCAGTCCGGCATGGACGTCTCGACGCTCTTCCCGCACGTCGCCCAAAAGGTCGACGAGATCGCCTTCATCCGTTCGATGCACTGCACCTCCAACGACCACGGCCCGGCCCTCTACCAGATGAACACCGGATTCATTCAGGCCGGCTACCCCTCCATGGGCAGTTGGCTCACCTACGGGCTCGGCACCGAGAATCAAAATCTCCCGGCCTTCGTTGTCTTCACGGACCCCCGCGGCGGCCCCATCGGCGGAGCCCCCAACTGGGGCAACGGCTTCATGCCGGCGGCCTACCAAGGCACCCCTTTCCGCCCCACCGGCAACCCCATCGTCGATCTCAGGCCCCCGAAAGACATGACCGACCAGCGCCAACGCCGCTGGCTCGACTTCGTCGGCAAGATGAATCAAGATCACATCGAACGCAACCCGTTCGATACCGAACTGAGCGCCCGCATCGAGTCGTATGAACTCGCTTACCGCATGCAGACGAGCGCCACCGAAGCCGTCGACGTCGACCTCGAATCCGCCGCCACCAAACAACTCTACGGCATCGGCGAAAAACGAACCGAGTACTTCGGCCGCCAGGCGCTGATGGCCCGGCGATTGGTCGAACGCGGCGTCCGCTTCGTCCAACTCTTCTCCGGAGGCGGCAATTTCGGCGACAGTTGGGATGCGCACTGGGATCTTAAAGAGAACCACGAAGAGCATTGCGGCGAAACCGACAAGCCCATCGCCGGCCTGATGACCGACCTAAAGGCCCGCGGGCTTCTCGATTCCACCCTCATCATCTGGCACGGCGAATTCGGCCGTCTGCCGATCTCCCAACGCATGAGCGGCCGCGACCACAACCCTCACGGCTTCACCGTCTGGATGGCCGGCGGCGGCGTCAAGGGCGGCACCTGCATCGGAGCCACCGACGAGTTCGGCCTCGAAGCCGTTGAGGACCGCAAGTCCGTCAACGACCTCCACGCCACCATGCTGCATCTGATGGGCTTCGACCACACCCGCCTCACCTACCCCCACAACGGCCGCAACATGCGACTCACCGACGTCGAAGGGGAAGTCATCAAAAAACTCGTCGCGTAGTTGGCGCCACGACAACTTAGGAACTGTCTACAAATAACATATCCACATTGAAATGTTTTGGAGTATACTCGATGCAGTGATTGACATCGCTGGAATCACAGCACGCTACAAGGCTCTGGAACCTGTTCTGGATGAGCGAGCGCGACGGTTGATGGCGGCGGCGG
>JBBRIO010000492.1:0-4257 GCA_038220855.1 Bryobacterales bacterium
GTATAACTTCAGATTCCTTGCATGTCTCGACTTCTCCTCCTCATAGCGTTCCTACCCGCCCTCTCCGCCCAGGAGCGCTGGCAATCTCGGTCCATGATCCTTACGACCCAAGGAGTCGCCGCCACCAGCCAAACCCTCGCCTCCCAGGTCGCCGCTCAGATCCTCGCCCGCAATGGCTCCGCCGTCGACGCCGCCATCGCTGCTAACGCTGTCCTCGGCGTCGTCGAGCCGATGATGTGCGGCATCGGCGGAGACCTGTTCGCCATCCATTACGACGCCCAAACCGAAAAGCTTACTGGTCTCAACGCCAGCGGGTGGGCCCCCGCGAAAATGACCACGGCGCCCCCGGGCGGATTCACCGGGATCCACTCCGTCACCGTCCCCGGCGCCGTCGACGGTTGGTGGAAAATGCACCAAAAGTTCGGTCGCCTCCCCTGGGCTGCCCTCTTTGCCCCTGCCATCCACTACGCCCGCCACGGTTTCCCCGTGACCGAAATCATTCACGAAGATTGGGCCACCAGTGGCGGCAAATGGCCAGGTCGCGTCCCCGTCGTCGGTGAAATCTGGAAAACGTCAGGCCTCGCCCTCGCCTACGAAATCATCGCCCGTCAAGGCCGTGACGGCTTCTACAAAGGCCCCCTCGCCGCCGATATCCTCAAAACCTCACGACGCCTCGGAGGCCTCCTCGCCCCCAACGACTTCACCGAATACACGAGCGAATTCGTCGACCCCATCTCCACCACCTACCGCGGTGCCCGCGTCTCAGAGCTACCCCCGAATGGCCAAGGTGTTTCTGCCCTTGAAATGCTCAATATCATGGAGCTCCGCCCCCCCTCCCAAATTGATCTCCACTACAAAATCGAAGCCCAAAAACTCTCCGTACTTGACCTCCGCCGGTACGTCACCGACCCCAGGTTCGCCACCATCCCCACCGCCACCCTGCTCTCAAAATCCTTCGCCGCCGAACGCGCCAAGCTCATCGACCCCACCCGCGCCCGCTGCGACCTCTCCGCCGCGGAACCCTCCAAACTCAAAAACACCATCTACCTCGCCATCGTCGACAAGGACGGAAACATGGTCTCCTGGATCCAATCCATCTTCAACAAATTTGGCTCCGGGATCGCGACTGATGAGTTCGGCTTCCACCTCCACGACCGCGGCGGCCTCTTCGACGCCGACCCCAACCATCCCAATCGCGTCGCACCGCACAAGCGCCCGCTCCACACCATCATCCCCGGCTTCCTCGCCTATGGAGACCAGCGCGTCGCCTTCGGAATCATGGGCGGCTTCAATCAAGCCCAGGCCCACGCGCAGTTCGTCTCTTACCTCATCGACGAAAAAATGAATATTCAAGGTGCCATGGAATCGCCCCGCTTCACCCGGCCCATCCCCGAAGGCTGTTCCGTCCTCATAGAAAACCGCTTCCCCGCCCCGGCTATCGACCAACTCAAGAAACTCGGCCACCTAGTCGACATCCGTCCGGCATACTCCTATCGAATGGGCGGCGGCCAAGCCGTCGCCTTCGACCGCAAAACCAAAGTCAAGTCCGGCGCCTCCGATCCCCGCAAAGATGGAGCCGCCATCCCTGAACCCGAACATTTCTGGAAACCATGAAAACGATCATCCTTTCACTTCTCGTCGCCGTCTCGCTCGCGGCTGCCGAACCCGCCGCCGAACCCGCCAGAAATCTGCTGAACCTGGCCAAAAAATCCGCAAACTCCCCCGAGTTCAAAGCCGCCGTCGCGAAGATCATCAAGGACGGTCGTGGCATCGCTGGCTTCCAAGGCGATTTCCTCTTCGCCGCCGAAGCGAAGGCTCTGCCAACCCTCACAATCAACGACGCGCCCGGCCCCAGATTCACCCGCGTTAAGGGCTCCGATCTCTGGTTCGCATTGGCTAAGGTGCCTACCGGCACCGGCCATAACTACACGATCTCGATCGATGGCAAGTCCAAGCCCGCCGCCGACTTCGCCGCCTTCGGCCCGGACTCCTACGAGCAACCCGGCGTTCCTCTAGGCAAAATCTCCGACAAAATCGTGCATACGAGCAAGGTCTACCCCGGCATGGTCAGCGACTACTGGATTTATGTGCCCGCTCAATATGACCCCCAAACCGCCGCTCCCCTATTCGTCGTCCAAGACGGCCAAGGCTACGCCCGCCGCGACTCCAACTCTCGCCTCATCACCACCCTCGACAACCTCACCCATCAGAAAAAGATTCCGGTTATGATCACCGTCTTCATCAGCCCCGGACTCATCGGGGAACGCCGCATGCGGTCCGTTCAATACGATAGCGTCGACGACACTTACGCCCGCTACCTCCGCGACGAGATTATTAAGGATGTCGAAGCCAAATACAAGATCCGTCAGGACGGCTACTCCCGCGCCATTATGGGCGAAAGCTCCGGTGCCATCTGCGCCTTCACCGTGGCCTGGTTCGATACCCAGCGCTACACCCGCGTCTTCTCTCGCATCGGCACCTACACCAGCATTCAATGGGATCCCTGGAAGAAGGAGGGCGGCAACATCTACCCGTTCCTCCTCCGCAAATCAGAACGGAAAAACATCCGCGTCTGGTTGCAAGACGGCTCCAACGATCTCGAAAACAACCATGGATCCTGGCCCCTCCAGAACATCCAAATGGCCAATTCTCTAAAAATGAAAGAGTACGATTTCCACTTCACTTTCGGCAACGGCCAACACAGCACCGCTCAAGGCAACGCCCAAGCCCCTGAAGCGCTAACCTGGCTCTGGCGTGGTTACGACCCCGCCAAAACCAGCGAGATCTACACCATAGACCCCGCCGAAAAATCCAAACCCTACTGGCGCGTCAAAGCGCTAAACCGCGAATAGTGAGCTTCTCCGTTCGCCTCCATTGTTCGGAAGAGGATTGGGAAGACCTGCTCGCCGACTGGTCCGACGACTACCCGATCCAGGGCGTTGTAGAAGACCACGGCGGCTCTCAGGTCTTCTTCGCTTCCGCCGCAACTGCTGAAAAATTCGCCGCCGCCCACTCTTCTACGGTAGAATTAGCACCCGACCAGCTTCACGTCTGGTGGGATGACTGGCAGCCCCTCCTCATCGGCGAGCGTTTTTTCCTCTGCCCACCCGATCGCGACGATCCCACCCCGCCCGGCCGACTCCGCCTTGCCATGATCGGAACCAACGTCTTTGGCGGTGGCGAACATCAAACCACGCAGCTCTGCCTCGAACTCCTCGAACAGGTCCTCCGTCCCGGCCAAACCGTCCTCGACGTTGGGACCGGCACCGGAATCCTCAGCGCCGCATCCCGCGCATTGGGTGCTTCCACCGTCTGGGCCTGTGATGTCGAGCCAGCCGCCGTCAAACTGGCCCAGCAACACGCCCATGTTTGGCAGGGTTCGGCCAACTCGGTCCGCCCCGGAGCCGCCGATCTTGTCGTCTGCAATATCCACCTCGCCGTAATGCGGGAGATCCTCCCCGATCTTATCCGCCTCTCCGCCCCGCTCCTTCTGAGCGGCTTCCTCGCGGACCAAATCCCCGAACTCACCGCCGGACTCAAGGTCCTCGATCAAAGGGAGCGCGACGGCTGGTGCGTTGTCTGGGCGACCACACCGGAGCAAATCGAGCCGACTCAAGGTTCATAACTACCCGTCTGTTACGACCTCGGCTGTCACGCCGTGCAACGCCCTACACTTCGCCGTCGCTACAAACGCAGATCAGCACTGCAATAGTCGAATTCAGAGGCATCACCAAGGGCCCACCCGTCGCGAAACGCCCTAACGCACCGGGACCAGCCGAACCGACTACAAATTCATCGCCGCAACCCCACTCTTCGCCTTCGACTGCACCTGCAAAACCTGGTCACCCGACGCCAACCGCAGAGTCCCAAGCCGAAAAGGAAGGAAGACATGATCATCCCCATTATCCTCGGTCACACCACTCAACTCCCCGCCCTTCGCGGTCACCGTCACCGGCAAACCCTTCTTCCCTTTACCCGCCTCACAAGGCAACTCTACTCGATGGGCCCCAACCTAGGGCACCGAAATATTCCAAAAAGGCACGTCATCCGGCCGCGTCCATTTGGTCAAATGCACGTGTCCTAAAATATCCTCCTTCTTCGCCCGCTACTCGAAGCGAGTCTCAATCTCAGCGCTGGCCATATTCAGCAATAAACGCCCACTTCGTCCGGCCGATCCCGATACGCCACCACCTGCGGTGAGCGATCCAGTTGTAACCGCACTACGCTGGCGGTAGCATCAGGTGCCCTTTTCGGCGA
>JBBRIO010000493.1:0-4251 GCA_038220855.1 Bryobacterales bacterium
AACGCCGCCACCGGGCTTTTCTACCTGCCGACGCTCGAGCAATGCGACATCTACAGTTCGTCCGTGAAAGAGCCGAAGCCGATGATTGGCTTCGCCGGCACCGGCGGAGAGCAGATCCCCGCTGAACCCGGCCAAATGCTGCTCCGGGCTATTGATCCGCAGACCGGCAAACGCGTGTGGGAGTATCCGATGACGGGCCCGGCCACCGCCTGGGCTGGAACCGTCTCCACCGCCGGCGGCGTTTTGTTCTTCGGCGACGATGCCGGACATCTCGTCGCCGCGGACGCCAAGTCCGGGAAGCATCTTTGGCACTTCGGGACGAGCCAGAACATTACGGCTTCGCCGATCACCTATACGGTTGAAGGCAAGCAGTACGTCACCATCTGCTCGGCCACCCACGTATTCACCTTCGGGCTTTTCACTCCGGCAGAATAGAGGGCATGCGATATTCGATCGTCCTGCTCGGTCTCGGCGCGTTTGCTTTAGGGAACGCAATGCCGTTGCGGAGGTCGTAGAGGGCGCCCGCCGGGCCACCCTCTACGAAATCGGCTCCATCACGAAAGTTTTACGGCTGTTCTGCGGGCCGAGATGGTCAGCCGTGGGGAGGTCGCTCTCGCCGATCCGCCGGCGAAGTTCCTTCCGAAGACGGTGAAGGTGCTAGAGCGCGATGAGAAGCAGACAACGCTCCAGGATCTAGCCACGCACAAGTCCGCGCTGCCTCGGCTCCCCACCAACCTCATGCCCAAGGATCCGACTAACCCTTACGTCGACTATACCGTCGAGAACCTCTACACATTTTTGAACTCCCTTCACTCTTCCGCGCGACACCGGGGCGCAGGAGGGGTGCTCCAGCCTCGGCACGGGCCTGTTTGGCAAGGCTCTCGCGCTCCGAACTGGCATGGAGTCCGAAGCGCTCCTTCGGGAGCGCATCCTCAATGCGCTCGGCATAACCTCCACGTCGATCAGGCTGACTCCTGCCCTGAGTTCGCGGCTCGTTCCCGGCCACGACGCCAACGGCGCTCTGGTGCTCAACTGGGACCTGCCGACTTGGGCCGGGGTCGGAGCCATTCGCTCTTCGGTCGATGGCACGCTTAGGTTCGCCGCGGAGCCGGTTCGTTGGCGTAGCGGCGGCACTGGGGGCCACATGTCGATGTCTGCCTGTTCCCCGGCCAACAAGCGTGCCGCCGTAGTCTAGTCGAACGTCGCTCTTTCGGTTGACGACATCGGCCTGCACCTTGCTGGTCGATCCGGCGATGCTCAGGAAGTACGCAGGTAAGTACGAACTAGATCCCGGCTCGATCCCTGCGGTCACCCTGGCCGGCAAACCGCTCTCGGCCCAACTCACGGACCAACCGTAGTTTGAGATCTACCCTTCGAGTCCGACGGTGTTCTTCCTGAAGATCGTCCCCTGGGAGCTGACTTTTTCGGCGGACGGAAAGTAGACTACGTTGAAGCAGAAGGGTCGCGAGACCGTCGCTAAGCCAGTTGGTGGAGCGGCACCGGCCTCCCAATAGAGATTGCCCTCCCGGCTCAGGTGATACAGGCTTTTGTCGGCCGGTCAGTTGAGCATCCCGATAAAGTGGTCGATGCCCAGATTACGTTCACGGCCGATGGCTTGGTGCTGCATAAAAACGGAGCCAACCTGTCGGCGAAGCGGATTACAGAGAAACGTCGAGGGAGATCGCCCCGATGCGGCGGTTCAGTTCCTGCTGCTCGGCCTTCAACTTCGCTTCGACGGCCTCGCCCTGCTTTTCGAGTTGGGCCAGCCGGGTCTCCTGCTCGTCCAACTGGCGGGTGTAGCGCTGGACGAGGAGCTTCTCCTCTGCTGAACCCTTTAAAGCCTTGAGGTTCTCTCGAACCCGCTCTTGCGCCTTCTCGATCTTTTCCCCTTCGTTGGCAATCTGTTCGACCTCTTGATGGAATCCTGCCACGATGGCGCTTTGGTTCAGCACCCCTTGCAGCGCCTGCTCGACGGCCGGGGGCAGGCTCCCCTCCGCCATGAATTTCGCCACCGCCGGGGCGTCCAATTGCACGACGGAGTAGCTCATACTGATCGTCCGAGCCTCTTCGACCGGAAAGGCCACCGTCTGGCGGGCCGGTACGGCCACGCGGAAGCGCATCTCGGTCGCCGTGGTCTCGGCTGGGCTCGTAGGGGTCCGCAGTTGGTAGCCGGACCGGACGGGATGTTCGAGCAGCATCGTGCGCGCCGTCCCGTCGTTGTTGCGGATGGTGTAGGTTCGCTGCTCCAGCACGCTGCTGTGGTGCACCATCGTCCCGTTCGCGACTACGACGCGCGACACCCGCTGCCGCTGGCTGCCGAACGCGGTGGCTACACTCACGGCGAGGTCGGTTGCGTAGGAGAGCAACCGCTTCTCGGCTGGCCGGATCGCTTCCAGGATTCCTTCGCCCGCGAACGCCTCGCCCTCCACGACGCTGAAAGTGCCGCCGTCGAGGGTCAGTTTGGTCGAGTTCGTCATCCAAAGGGCCCGCTGCGGCCGGCCGCCGTTGCTGCTCCAGATTGTGACTTTCTCGATGTCGATCGGCGATTGCAGAATCGGCACGAGCGCTGACCGATTCTTGGCGATCGTCACGGGCTGCTCAATTCGGTACTCGAACAGGTCGCCCAACTCCTGCGCCTGCGCGACGGTCTGGGATTGTGTTCGGGCCTCGGCGAAAGTAACTTGAGGTGCCTTCTGCAGTTGGGAAAACTGCCGCAGTCTCTCGAACTGGTTTACTCGGGGTGCGCTCGCGCTGGAGTTCTCTACCGAGGGCACCGACCCCGTGACCATAACCGACTCACTCACCGAACCCACCGCCAACTCGACGTTCTGCCGGGCGGGCGTAGCGCTGGCCAGTTGCACGTTGTCCAACCTGCTGATGACGAAACCGGGGCGGCTGACTTCCACACGGACCCCGCCTTCCGGCAGATTGTTGAAGGAGTAGGCTCCCTGGCCGTTCGTCGCTGCCTTCGCGATCGCCGCACCAGTCGAGTCGAATACCTCCACCAGGGCATCGGGGATAGCGGCTCCAGTGGCGTCCTTCACGATACCTGTTAACTGCGCCCGGCCCAGGAGGATCCCGCTCGAAAAGGTTTGCGGGGCCCGGTTCATGGCTTCGGTCAGCGCAACAACTGGCCGCCGGGCGTACTGCGGCTGCGATAAGTTCTGCACGAACGATTGCGGTGCCCCAGCCACCAGCGACAAGGAGACGTTCTCCCAGTCCTGCCCCACAGTATTGTCGACAATTGCCCAACCCTGCAGCAGCGGCTTCGGCCCCAGGACGATCCGGTAAGTCGCTTTCCAGACTGGTACCTCGCTGATGTAGCTGACGAACAGATTCCGCCGCCCTGCTCCGTCCGCGGCGATCACCATTTTGCGCACGTCCGCATCGCGGCTCGTGGCCAACACGTCCAGGTACTGGCCCACCTTTCCGGCCAAGCCGGGCTCGATCAGCCGGACTGAGAATGCCGGGGAGATCTCCGCCGTCCGCAGTTCGCCGCTCGCCGTCAGCAAGGTGACGTACTCCACCTCAAGCGTGGCACCCACGCCCGCACGGGTCTTCCGCTCCACGCTCACGAGGCGTCCTTCCAGCGGCGCTCCTCCGTTGCGGACCTCGATCCGCGCCCCGCGCATCGCCGTGAGGAACTCGTTCAGGCTTCCTTTGTCGCCCACCGGCAACCGGATTTCTCCCATCCGACGGTCGGTGGCCTGCGCCGCATCGTAGCCGATCCCGCTAATTTTGCCACCGTTCAGGTCGAGCACGGTCAACGACTTCAAGACGTCATTCAGCTGTCCACTGGTGAAGGAAACGGAGACATCCTGCTTGCCCTCCACTGTCCCCTGATGCTCGAAGTAACCAACTCCGTTTTTATATAGCACCACCCGTTCCACTGGCATCTGAGCCAATGCCAAGGATACCGATGTAACAAAAAGGAGTAGCTTCATCCGACAAGTATATTACTTGTCCCGTACGCACCGAAAGCCCAGGTCAGGCCCTGAGTAACTGGCTGGTATCGGCTCTACGGCAAAGGTGACCGCCTCAGCCAACCGGCTCTTGAACGATCCGCCCTTCACCGCATACCAGGTTGGTTCGTCCACCGCATAGCTCCGGATCGCGAGCGCCGTCGGCGGGGTTCGATCGGCGGTGAACTCCTTGGCGTTGCCAATCATCTGTAACGCACCCACGGGGCTGCGACCGTTCCGAAACGAGTCTGCCGAGACCAAATGATGCCAGCTATCGTCTGGGTTGTCT
>JBBRIO010000494.1:0-4239 GCA_038220855.1 Bryobacterales bacterium
CAGCGCCTTGCCGTCGTTGTTTAAGTCGACCAGAAAGCAGAACTCGACGTTATAGCCTTCCTGGATGAACTGCGGCTTCCACATGCCCTTGGCCTTCCCCGGATTCTTCCAGAACGTCAGCGACTTCCCGAACCACGCGCAGGAGACGATGTCCGTCTGGCCGTCGCCATCGAAGTCGGCGGCCAGGTCAGAGAAGTCGTCAATGTAGTTGTTCGTGTAGTTGATGTCGCGGAAGCGGTGCTGCTTGTAGCTCGGCCCCTCGTACCAGTTTTCGCCGGAGACGATGTCGAGCTTGCCGTCGCCATTCAAGTCCGTAATCGCGGCCGCTTCACTGCCGCCGAGGTCGATAACGCGTTTATCAAAGGGCAGGTCCGCCGGGCGGGTGGCGGCGAAAGCGGTCAGGATGACCAAAAGAAGGGATTTGCGCATTGCTCCCAGATTGTATCGCAGGGCGCGCGAATCTTTGCGCCGCGGTGAGGGCATCCCGCACGAGTCGATTCTGGACGAGTTCGGGCTCTCGCCGTTGGTGGCCAATCCCGGGTCGTAGTCTTCCTAGCCCGCAGCGTAAGCTGTGGGGTTGCGTTTACTCCCGCACGCCCACCTGAAACGGGGGAAAACGCAACCCGCCGTTTACTGCGACGCGAAGCTTACCGTTAGCGATTGCTCCCTGAAGGTCCGCAGGGTATACTGAAAACGTTCGTCTGTGGCGCTATCGTCTAACGGTTAGGACAGAGCCCTCTCAAGGCTTAAATAGGGGTTCGATTCCCCTTAGCGCTACCAACCACCCACCGCTTCACCCAAATCGCCGGTGCCAGCAGCGCGCGCGACAGTCGGTAGGAATGAGACGTCAGCAAGCCTTCCCGCACTTCGGTGAACTCTTTCTCCCGCTCATACAAAAATCGGAGCAGCTCATTCCGGCGCGAGAATTGCTCATCGAGCGCTTCCACGTCGGCCTCGGTGAGCGTATGCCCGGCACGCAGATGCTCCGGCAAGCGCCAAGGCACATAGACCGTGCTGTGCGCCGGCGCCGTCTCCTCCGACGGACGTTCGGCCGTGTAAAAGTAAATGGCCAGCGACCGCCGCGACATCCCCGCGTCCGGCACCTGAATCCGGCGAAAGCCATGCCAGGAGGTCTCGGTAGTCTCGAAGATCACGCAGCGATTCAGCAAGGGCACCACGCTTACCACTTGGTCGTTCTCCGGCGCCCCCCATGGGTCACGATGCAGTTCAAGGCAGCCGCCCCATTCGGCCTTCCATTCGGGGTTCAGAAAGACGATCAGGTTCAGCCGGCGATGGCTTTGCGTTTTGGGGTGATAGTTGAAGTCGACGTGGATGTCGAGGTCCTGCCCGTGGCGATTTTCGTGCGTGCCGCCGCCGAAGTAATGCGGGTCGTAGAGTAGCTTCGGAATGCCCGTGATCGCTTCGATCTTGCCCAGAAACGCCGGTGACTGGATCAGTTGGTCGAACTGGCGGTAAGCCGGCCCGATCTGCGGCAGCTTATCCACTACCGCCTTGCCGCCAACGAGCCCCATCTCATTGAGCGCCTGCTTTTCATTGAAGGCCGGAAACTCTTTGAGCAGCGCCGCGCAGAACTCATCTGACAAAAAACCGTCAATCACCACGTGCCGGAAGGGCTGGGCGCGAAAGAACTCCTCGCGCGCGGCGTCGACAGCCCAGGCTCGCAGCAGATCGGCCACGCTCACACCCGCCCAAACACCCGCGCAAAGATTGCGTCGACATTGCCCAGTTGGCGCTCATAGGCGAACGCATGGTCCAATTGCGCGACCGTTACCTGCGCTTGAATCTCCGGCAATGCCCGGATGGTCGCCTCGAAGTCTCCATCGGACTCCCAGCACGCGAGCGCCTGCGTCTGCACCAGCTGATAAGCCTGCTCCCGCAGCATCCCCGCGCCCACCAAATCCAGCAGCACCTGACCGCTGAAAACGAGGCCCTTCGTCGACTCCAAATTCTGCTTCATCCGCGCCGGAAACACCCGCATTCCTTCCACCAGCCACGTCGTCTTGGCCAATAGATAATCCGTCAAAATGCAGCTATCCGGCAGGATCACGCGCTCCACCGACGAGTGCGAAATGTCGCGCTCATGCCACAGCGCAATGTTCTCAAACGCCGCCTGCAAGTTCGACCGCACCACGCGGGCCAACCCACAAATCTGCTCGCACACAATCGGATTCTTCTTATGCGGCATCGCCGACGAGCCTTTCTGCCCCGTGGCGAATGGCTCCATTACCTCACGTACCTCGGTCCGCTGCAAGTGCCGTACTTCGAGCGCGATCTTCTCAAGCGTCGCGCACACCAGCGCCAAAGCCGCGATATAGGCCGCATGCAGATCGCGCGACAGCACCTGCGACGAGATCGGCGCCGCGCGCAAGCCCAGCTTGTGACAGATGCGCTCCTCGGCTTCCATCGGCAGATGGGCCAAGGTCCCCACGGCGCCGGAAATCTTGCCCATGCGCGCCTCTTCGGCCGCTTGCGCGAACCGGGCCCGATTGCGGCGCAGCTCGTCGTACCACAGCGCGAGCTTTAAGCCGAAGGTGATCGGCTCGGCATGAATCCCATGCGTCCGCCCGATCTGCACCGCGTGCTGGAACTCTTTGGCCCGCCTCTCAAGCGTCGCCAGCAAAGCGTCTATGCTTGCTAGAATCAACGCCGCCGCCTGCTTCATCTGGCAAGCCTGCGCCGTATCCACCACGTCGTTCGACGTCATGCCGAAGTGGAACCAGCGTGACGCGTCGGCCTCACCCGCCGCCGCCATCCGTTCGGCCACCGCCGTCGTAAACGCAATCACGTCGTGCCGCGTTTCGCGCTCAATGGCTTCGATTCGTTCGACCGTAAAGCCCGCGTGAGCCTTCAACGCCTTGACGGCTTCGGAGGGCACTTGCCCTAGCTCAGCCAGCGTTTCCGAAGCTGCCAGTTCCACCGAAAGCCATTGGTCGTACTTATTCTGTTCACTCCAAATGCGGCCCATTTCCGGGCGCGTGTAACGGGAAATCATAGGTTGTATAAAGCCGACTGTTGGCCGGGCTCGCACACCGTTAACTCGGTGAGCAACGCCCGCTGCTGCAAGGCCTGCGACGCAATCAGACGCGCGATTTCCGGGTGGTTGTTATGCTCGCTCAAATGGCCCAACATCACCGTCTGCGCCCGCGCCGAAAGATGATCGAGCAAAAACTGCGAGGCCACGTCGTTCGACAAATGCCCCTTGCGCGACATCACCCGCTGCTTCACGCTCCACGGATACGGGCCCACCTTCAACATGTCCAGGTCATGGTTCGATTCGAGCAGCAACAAGTCGACGTCTTCCAAATGCACCTTAATCGAATCGGGAATGTAGCCCAGGTCCGTCGCAATGCCCACCTTGGCTCCCTCGCCGACAAACGTAAAGCCGATCGGATCGATGGCGTCGTGCGGAATGGTGAAGCTCGTCACCTCGATATCGCCGATCCGGAAGCGCGTCCCGGCCTGGAACTCCAATACCTCGGGCGGCCCAGCCGTACTATTCCAGTCGATCATCGGCGCCGTGAGTTTGGTCAGATATACCGGCACGCTCTGCTTCTTGTCCTTAGCCAACTTGCGGGCTAGGGCGGGCAAGCCGCAGACGTGGTCAGAGTGTTCGTGCGTAATCAGAATCGCATCGATGTCGCAAGGATTCTCGCCAATGGCCTCAAGCCGGGCGTAGGTTTCCTTAGCGCTCAGGCCCGCATCCACCAGCAGCCGCGTCTGGGGAGTCGCCACCAAAGCGCAGTTGCCGGAGCTCGAACTGGCCAAAACACAAAACTTCAACATTGTTTCAAAGGTCTCTTATCGGTTACCTCTGATTGTAGCCCCGCCGGCCGAAAAGATTCTTGTCCGAAACAGCTTCCCTTTCATTTTTATTTCAGATAAAATCTCGAATCTGAGTGGAGAGTGGACGCTCCCTCAACCTTGAAGGGCTTCCGGCCAACGCGGGGAGCCCCTTTTTTGTCGACGGGGTACTCCATGGCAAGGATGCCTCGAGACGCTGGACCCGGGGAAACGGCCGACCTCCACAATGGACTTTCTCACCGTTGTCTCGTGCCTCTCACCACAAATTGTAATACCCACCCTGCTCCACCACCTCCAGCGGCAAGGCAAACAACTCACTCAGGTTCGCCGAAGTCAGCACCTCGGGCGTCGGGCCATCGCGGAAGACCTGCCCCTCCCGCATCAAAATCACCCGACCCATCTCCGGAATCAGGTCCG
>JBBRIO010000495.1:0-4237 GCA_038220855.1 Bryobacterales bacterium
AGGAGGTGGTTTCTATGCCGAAGACGCCGAGGACGGCGATGGCGAGCGCGATGTTGAGGGCCACGGAAATGCTGGCCAGGCAGTAGGTGATCAGGGTGGCGTCGACGTGGCGGGCCTCCATGCCTTTGCGGGTGAGAGTCATGACAAGGGAGATGACCCAGCGGCCGATGATCCAACTGGCGAGGGCGCCGAGGATTTTGAGGCCGACGGCGGTGGCTACGGTGGTAGCGGTGAGGATGAGTGCGTTGATATCCACAATGTCGTTTTTGTCCGTTATTGTGATAGTTTGGAGTGCTTGCCGAATCAAACTCCCATGTCCTCTGCCCAGCGATGGGCGATCGTCTGCCTGCTGAGTTTAGGAATGGTGATCGCCTATATTGACCGGGCGAACATTTCAGTAGCGTTAGCGCTGCCTGAATTTAAGAAGGCGTTTCAACTGACCGATAGCCAGCGCGGGGCGCTGAATTCGGCGTTCTTCTGGAGCTATGCGTTTTTGCAGATTCCGGCGGGTTATGTGGTTGATCGGTACGGGGTGAAGTGGCCCTACGCGATTAGTTTTGTGTTTTGGAGCATTTTCAGCGCGATGACCGCGTTTACGACGACGATTGGGCAGATCGTGGGATTGCGGGTGTTGTTGGGTATCGGCGAAGCGATCGTAACACCGGCCAGTATGCGGTGGATCCGGTTCAATATTCCGGAGAGCCAGCGCGGGTTGGCGGTCGGAATCTACATGGCCGGAACGAAGTATGGCCCGGGGATCGGGTTGCCGGCAGCCGCGTTTTTGAGCAAAGACTACGGCTGGCAGAACATGTTTTTGATTTTGGGAATGGGTTGCATGGTTTGGCTCATTCCGTGGATTTTTATGGTCCGGAATGACGACCGGGCTTTGGAAGCGGTGGCGGCGGCGAAGGTAACCGGGGCTACGCTGCCCTTTGCCGATGTCTTCAAAACGCCGCTCATCTACGGAGTCATTGTTGGCACTTTTTGTTACAACTATTTCGTGTTTTTTTCGATGACTTGGCTGCCGGCGTATCTGATTGAGCAGCGGGGCATGACGGCGCAGCAGATGGGGGTGATCTCGTTTGCGAGTTTTGCGGGGATGGGGACGGTGGCGATTCTCGCCGGGTTGGTGGCGGACCGGATGATCGCGCGGGGGGCGAACGCGGTGAAGGTTCGGAAGGGGTTCACGATTGGCGGATTGGCGGTGGCGTCGACGGAATTGATCGGGGCGTTGAGCAGCGATACGAACATCGCGATGATTTTTGCGGTGATTTCGCTCGCCGGTTTGGGCTTGGCGACGGCGAACTACTGGGCTCTGACGCAGACGTTGATTCCGGGCGGAGCACTGAGCGGTCGAATCGCCGGGGTGCAGAATTTCGCTTCGAACTTCGCGGGAATTATTGCTCCGCTTTTGACGGGATGGTTGAAGCAGACGACGGGGACCTATGAGGCGCCGATGGCGTTCATCTTCTTCCTGCTGCTGCTGGGAATTGTATCTTACGTGTTTCTGGTTCGCGAAAAATATGTACCTCAGGTGGTAACTGCATGAAGCTGATTTTGACGGCGGTGGTCTCTTCGTTGCTGACCTATTTACTGATGGGTTGGGCTCCGATGCCGGAGACGGTGAAGTTAGAGAACGCGCGGGTTCGGGTGAAGGAAGTGACGTACGCGCCGGGGGTGGCGCGGGAACGTTACATTCGACCGACCGATCAGGTGATCGTGTTTTTGGATGAACCGAAGTATGAACGGATTGATTCGGCGACCAAGGAGCGGACGGTGCGGGAGCGCAAGACAGGCGACGTGATTTGGCACAATAAGGGCGAAGACGCGCCGGTGCTTAAGAATCTGGGCACGAAGCCGTTTCGAACGCTGGTGATTGAACTCAAATGAAGGCCGTCGTGATTGGCACGGGGATGATGGGGCCGGGCATTGCGTTGACGCTCGCGATGGGCGGGGTGGAGACTACGCTGCTGAGCCGGAGCACGGAATCTGGCGAGCGGGGGTTGGAGACGGCGGCTAAGCAGTGGGAACTGCTGCGGTCAAACGGGTTGGGGCAGACGCCGGTGGCGATTGGAGCGACGACGGAGTTTGGGTGCGTGGCAGAGGCCGATCTTGTGGTGGAGTCGGCGCCGGAGGAGATGGGGTTTAAGCAGGAGCTGTTTGAGCGGCTGGACGGGGCGACGCGGGCGGATTGCGTGCTGGCTTCGAACACATCGGGGCTGAGCATTACGGCGATTGCGGCGCGGTGCCGGCACAAGGGCCGGGTGTTGACGACGCACTTTTGGAACCCTCCGCACTTGATGCCGCTGGTGGAGATTGTGATGGGGGCGGAGACGGAGTTGGCGGTGGCGGAGGCGGTGAAGGCGCTGCTGACGCGGTGCGGGAAGACGGCGGTGGTCGTGAAGAAAGACACGCCGGGGCAGTTGGGGAATCGGCTGCAGATGGCGCTGGTGAGAGAAGCGGCGCACATTGTGGCATCGGGGATTGCGAGCGCGGAGGACGTGGACCTGGCGGCGCGGATGGGTTTTGGGCTGCGGCTACCGGCTTACGGGGTGTTGGAGCATCAGGACGTGGTGGGTTTGGCGATGGGGTTGGCGATTACGGAGTATGTGGCGGGGGATTTGTATAACGAGCCGCGGGCGCCAGAGTACTACAGGGAACTGGTGAGGGAAGGGAAGCTGGGCGCGAAAACGGGCCAGGGTTTTCATTCCTGGCCCGAGGGGAAGTTGGAGGCCGTGAAGGCACGGCGCGATGGGTTCGTTTTGTCGATGCTGATTAGCGCCAGTTCAAAGCAAGGTCAATAAACGTTCGGACGCAGACGCCGGTGGGCCCTTTGGCGAGGAAGGGCTTGGTCTCTTCGAGCCAGGCGGTGCCGGCGATGTCGAGATGGACCCAGGGGGTGCCGCCGGTCCACTCCTTGAGGAAGTAGGCCGCGGTGATGGCGCCGCCCCAACGTCCGCCGATGTTGGGCAGATCGGCGAAGGGGGTTTTGAGATAGTCGGCGTAGTCGTCGTCGAGGGGCATGTGCCACATGTTTTCGCCCTGGGTTTTGGCGCTGGCCATGACCTTCGAGAGCATTTCGTCGTTGTTGGTGAAGGCACCGACGTGAACGTGGCCGAGGGCGACGACGATGGCTCCGGTGAGTGTGGCGGCGTCGACCATGTGGGTGACCCCAAGACGGCGGGCGTACTCGATGGCATCGACGAGGATGAGACGGCCTTCGGCGTCGGTGTTGAGGACTTCAATGGTCTTGCCGCTGAGGGAGGTGACGATGTCGCCGGGGCGGACCGAGCGGCTGCCGCACATGTTTTCGACGGTGGGGACGATGCCGGTGACGGCGACGGCGGGCTTGAGTTGGGCGATGGCTTGCATGGCCCCGAGGACGGCGGCGCCTCCGGCCATGTCGTACTTCATCTTCTCCATGCCGTCGGCGGGTTTAATGGAGACGCCGCCGGTGTCGAAGGTGACGCCTTTGCCGATGAGGCAGAGATGGTCTTTTGACTGCGTGGGCGACGGGGTGGGCGGGGTGTAGCGGAGGATGATCATGGCCGGCGGTTCGGCCGAGCCCATGGAGACGCAGAGGAGGGAGCCCATGCCGAGTTGACGCATGCGGTCTTCATCGAGGATTTCGCAATCGAGCCCGAATTCGGCGGCCATTTTTTGGGCGCGGGCGGCGAGGGCGAGAGGCGGGAGGAGGTTGCCGGGTTCGTTGATCAGATCGCGGGCGAAGTTTTGGGCTTGGGCGATGGTTTCGCCGTGGGCGACGGCGGCGGCGAGATCTTCGGGGGAGACGAGGGCGAAGGAGGCGAGGTCGTTGGCCTTGCTTTTCGACTTGTGAACGTCGACTTCGAAGTTGCCGAGGACGGCACCTTCGACGGCGGCCGTGGCGAGGGCGGCTTCGGCGTGGGGGTGGTCGAGGTAAAGGGCGACGGAGGTGACGCCTTTGGCCTTGAGGGCGCGGACGGCGGCACCGGTGATCTTGCGGAGGACGGCGGGGGTGAACGTAGCCGCGGGGCCGGCGCCGAGGGCGACGAGGCGCTTGGCGGCGAAGCCGGCGGGGCGGTGAAGGACGGGGAGGTCGAAGAGTTTGCCTTTGGCTTCGCCGGAGGTTTCGAGTTCGGTGAGCCAGCCGGCGGTGGCTTGGTCGGCGGCTTCGAAGGAAGCGATGGCGGGGCGGCCTTCGGCTTCAAAGTGGAGGAGGAGGAGGGCGTCGGCGACGACGGCGGTGGAGGGGGTG
>JBBRIO010000496.1:0-4237 GCA_038220855.1 Bryobacterales bacterium
GCGGCCGCCGTTGCCGCTGATGCGCGGAGTGCGGCCGAACTCGCCGACCCACACGACCAGCGTCGAATCGAGAAGGCCACGTTCCTCCAAGTCGAGGATGAGGGCTGACAGCGTCTGGTCGGTGATCGGCAGCAGGAAGTTCAGGCGGGCGACCGGGTCTTCCTTATTGAAGCCGTGATAGTCCCAACCGCCGCCCGAACCGCCGATCTGCGGCGCGAAATAGACGTTGACGAACTTCGCGCCGGCTTCGACCAGGCGACGGGACAGCAAACAGCTTTGGCCGTAGGTCGTGCGGCCGTAGCGGTCCCGGGTCTTGTCGTCTTCCTTGGAGAGATCGAAGGCGGTGCGGAACTTCGGCGACGTCAGCAGGGCCAGTGCCCGCCGGAAGGATTCGTCCATCCCTTGGGCGACGGCGTTCTGTTCCAGCAGTCCCGCTTGGCGGTCGATGAGTTTGAGGATGCCGGTGCGTTCGTCGAGCCGCTCGGGGCTGACACCTGCGGGGAGGCTGAGTTCGGGTAGGCGGAAATTCGGCTGATTCGGATCGTCCGCAAAGAAGAGCGGGTTGTGACTTTTGCCGAGGAAGCTGGCGTGCTGGCCGGGGGTGATCGAGCCGTCCGAGATCACATGGGGGAAGCTGACGAACGAAGCCGCGCCCGCCTTGGCCGGGGCGAGCTTGCTGACGATGCTGCCGTAGGCCGGGGAGAGATCGAGCGAATCCCGGAGCCGCTGGTCGTCCACCGCCGGCGGAATGCCGGTGAGGCTGTAGTAGCCGGCGGAGTTGTGGTTGTTCATCTTGGTCGTGTGGGCCATGCACCGGACGATCGTGATCTTGTCGACGATCTGGGCGATCCTCGGCAGCTTCTCGCAGATCTGCAGACCCGGGATTTTCGTCGATGCCGGCTTGAACCAGCCGCGGACGTTTTCCGGCGCGTCCGGCTTCATGTCGAAGGTTTCGTGCTGTCCAGGTCCGCCCCATTGATGCAGAAAGATGACGGACTTGGCCCGTGCCTTCGGCTTCGCCCGATCGGACGCCGCAAGCCATTGCGGGTAGGTCAGGCCGCCCAGCAACCCGCCGCCGCCCACTCTTAACGCGCTTCTCCGATTCATGCTTCACTCAGGGGTCAGGCGTCAGTGATCAGTAGGCAGGAAATACCGTCATCCGGCGGAAACGCAATGTACCACACCCGGCCATTGTCCGCACCTGGATTACCTGACTCCTGACTACTGCCCCCTGTAGCGGAGCTTCCCCGCGCGAATGGCGGCTTCGTTGCTCTCGATGGTCGGCGGGTGTTCGGAGCGCGGGTAGATTGCGCGGCGCTGTAGCGGATAAGCTTCGGTACGAAGGTGGCCCATGAAGTGGTGGCCGCTGCGGCGGTCGCGCTCGGCGCGCAGAGCGCTGATGTCGATCGGGGCGACGACGATTTTCTCGCCGGGGCCGGGGTCGGCTTGGGCGAGCAGCCTGCCGTCGTAGTCGACGATCATGCTGCCGCCGGGCCAACTGAAGGGCGGGTAATGATCGGCCGACGCGGCTTGGTTGGAGGCGACCACATAGGCGATGTTCTCCAAGGCCCGGCAGCGGTTCACCGTGGTCCACCAGTCCATCGGGGCGGTGGCGCCCCAGGGGTCCATGTAGGCCGAAACGCGGATGAGCACCTCGGCCCCGGCGAGCGTGAGTTCGCGCAGCACTTCGGGGAAGAGCCAGTCGTAACAGATGGCCACACCCAGGTTGCCGATCTCGGTTTCGACGACGGGGAAAAGGGGGTCGGGGAACCCTTCGATGTCGTGCGGGCTGGAATGCACTTCCCACGGAATCCACGGGTTCACCTTCCGATAGATGCTCAGCACCCCGGTCGGGCCGATGAGACAGGTCGCATTGAAGACGTGGCCGGGGAATCGGTCGTCCCGCACCAGAAACGTGCCGGTCTGGATGAACACACCGTGGGCCTTGCAGAATGCGGCATAGCGGTCGGTATGCTCGTTCGGCAGCGTCACGGCCAGATGTGTGGTGAGTTCTTCAACGGTGTGGTACACCGGTGCCGCATGGGCAAACTCGGGGAAGACGAGCAGACGGACATCGCCGAACGGCTGGTAGCCGCCGATGGCCCGCTCGGACATCGCGAGCATGTGGGAGACGTTGCCGGCGATCTCGCGATGATGCTTGGGATTCGGTCGGTCGGTCTGGCAGGCCGCGGCAAGATAGCGCATCGTTTCCATGGTGTGCCAAGGTTGTGATGTGAGCGGCCACGGGCTTCCGCTGCCCGCGGGTAGCCGGAGTGAGTTGCCGGCATGAGACCGGCTCGACGCTCAATGACCTTCCTTTACCAGATTCTTGTTCCACGCGGGGATGACGACGACCAGATTCACCCGGCCGTCCGGCACGCACTGGCACGACAGGCGGCTTTCCGTCGTGACCGCGCGGGCCGTATCCAGCATGTCTTCCTCGTCCGCGGTCGCCGGGCTGCAGGACTCCAGGCCTTGCGTCACGTAGACGTGGCAGGTCGCACAGGCGCAGACGCCGCCGCAGGCGTGGTCGATCTCCAGCCCCGCCCCTTCCGCGAGGTCCATGAGGCTGCCGTCCAACCCCGTGCGGCCGTAGGGCAGGTCGGCCGGATTGACGGTCAGGACTTTTTCCTCGTTCGTCTCCTCGTCCCGGAAGGTGACCTGGAACGGCTTGGTCGGCTTCGGGCTTTCGAACGTCTTGATGTATGGATTGACGCCTCCCATCGCGGGCGGCTCCTTCGCTGCTGGAATGAACGCGGTCGTCTCCCACCATTCTAGCAGAGCGGTCGGGCTGCTTCGCGGTTTCCGCAAAGCGGCGGTCGATCTCCGCCCGCGCATCGTAGTTCCCGCCCGCGACGGACCAGCAGCCGACGAGAGCGCGAGGTGTTTGACCGCCTTCAGCGAGTGATGCCGAATCGAGTGGAACGAACAGGCGGCGCAAAGCACCAACAACTCCTGAAATGAAAAAATTCCGCCGAGGCCTTGCGGCGACGGCGGAACTTATCGGACGCTTGTGCGTTCGCATGCAGTTATTCGATGATTACGACTCGTCCGTCCGCAGGATACAGCTGAAGGGCGAAGTTGATGTTCTGGGATTGGGTGAAGGCGATGTTGCGGACCGAGCCGTCGCCGATGGCGAACAGGGTGCCGCCGGAAAAGGCCGAGCCCCAGTTGTTGCCGTGGGGGATAGTCGGACCGTCACGCTGCAAAATCACACCGCCGCGGCCACTTCCGCCCCAACCGCCTTGATAGATGGCTTCATCCCAGTTGCTCGGCTCGTTGTTCGAATAGATACCGGTCTGCAACGACTTGCCGCCGACAAAGATCGTATTGGACGAACCGTCCGGGATGCCTTGGACAGTGATGCGGTTGAGAAAGACGCCGCCGCCGCCGTTGTTGCCGAAGCCGATCACCCCGTTGATGACACCGACGTAGGTTGTCGGCTGGTGGTTCAGGTACTGGTTGATGGCGTAATCGGTGACGCCGCCAAGACGACCGCTGCTACCGGACTTCGAAGCGGGACGACCACGGCCGGGACAGATGTAAGTCTTGACGCCGGCAGTCCAGAGAGGCAAAATGTTAACCTGCGTCATGTATCCGCCTGCGTTGTTGTTATCGGCTGCGGGCAGGGCACCACCGGTTTGGGCGATGGCCATCGTACGAAAAAGGTTGTCCTGCTCGATGAACGGCAGGATCTGCGTGGCCCACGAACCGGAGTTCGCGACGTTTGGGTTGTGCCAGCCGAAGTTCGTGAATTGGACGTTGCCGATGATACCCGAGTTCGGTGCTCGGAAGCCGTTGTAGGGCAGCTGGTTGAAGGTGTCGTTGTGGGTCTGGAACGCCAAGCCGATCTGCTTGAGGTTGTTCTGCGACTGCGACCGGGCGGCCGCTTCGCGAACCTTTTGCACGGCCGGCAACAGCAGTCCGATGAGGATCGCGATGATCGCGATCACGACGAGCAGCTCAATGAGCGTAAAGGCCCGGTGTTTACCGATGCGGCGGGAGAGGAGGGAAAGCATGAATGGCCTCAGGAA
Source organism: Bryobacterales bacterium (assembly GCA_038220855.1). Taxonomy (GTDB): domain Bacteria; phylum Acidobacteriota; class Terriglobia; order Bryobacterales; family Bryobacteraceae. The sequence continues at coordinate 4,035 of JBBRIO010000496.1, forward strand.
AAGAAGGAGAGTGAGATCGCTGGACTTCCGGTTGAGGCATCCCGGGTCGGGACAATCACGGAAAATGAAGGAACCCCTCGCAGGGGAGTACCTCAACGGAACTCACTTCTATCATTCACGATTTCCACTTGGAAGTCAACTGATTTTTTAATCCAACTCAAAGAGTTCGGAACTTATCCAGTCTGAAGTGTTACACAGTGGCG
>JBBRIO010000497.1:0-4206 GCA_038220855.1 Bryobacterales bacterium
GCACGCCCAGCGCCACCCATAGGCCCACGGCCACCACCGCTCCCATCCATAGAGAATGGATCAGCGCCTCTGCAATACGCACCATCATGCGCCCTCCTCGTACTCGTCGAGCATTTTCCGCATCGCCGCCAGTTCGTCCATGGTTGGCTTCCCGCCCGCCAGCGCCCCTTGCAACAGTGCGCTCGCCGAACCGCCAAACACCCGCGGCAACATCTCTTCCACATAGCTCAATTGCATTGCCTCGCGCGGATGCGCCGCGACAAACACATGCGCCCGAGCGGCATCATCTCTCGTCAGTAACCCCTTCGATAGCATGATCTGCATCAGCTTCAGAGTGGTCGTATATCCACCCGCCCCGAGGGCCTCATAAACCTCCCGAACCGTCTGTGGACCCTTTTCCCACAGGACCTGCAAAATATCCCATTCCGCTGGTGTTGCCTTCATGAGATGATTACATACGAAGCCATTCGTAATGTCAACGAAATTCTTCGTACTTCTTCCCCTCACCACGGTTTGTTTACTCGCCCAATCGGAATCCGCCCTCCGCCAAGCTTTTGAAGGCAAGACGGTGCGAGTGAAAATCGATATGCCGGCGACCAACGACGGCGTCGACTTGCAGTATCGCGGCGAGCCCCCGCTGGACTTTCGCAGCTACTCACAGCGAGTGAAGCGCTTCGGTGCCGCATTGCGGAACGGGGATTCGGTCATGGTGACCACCGTTCGGGCGAAGAGTAAAAACATCGAGTTCCAACTGGGAGGAGGCGGCTACGGCACCTTCGGAGACGACACCGGCAATGTCTCCCTGGGCACGGTGTCGAAGAGCCGTCGCGAGTCCGACCTGGAACGGGACCTGCGAAACGAATCCGACTCTCGGCGGCGAGATCAGATGAGCCGCGAGCTTCGCCGGCTAGCCAGCGACCGCGATCGGGAAAACAGCATCCGCCGCAGTAGGGAGCAAGAACTGTCCATCGAAACGAAGCGGGATATTGAGGTGAAACGTCTGCAAGCCGGCTCCCGCTTCAACATCCACTTCCCGGACAATTTCTTGAAAGAGAGTATCCCCACTCCAGCGGCCGTCCGCGCAATGCTGGCCGAGTATGTTGAGTTTGACGGCGCCGAGCCGGCCCCGGTCAACTCGTCGAATTCGGTCCGCAAAGGGATGCTCGCCGATGAGGTCTATCGGATCCTTGGAGAACCGTCCACCAAGGATCGGGCGAATCTCGGTGCTTTTGAGCAGATTACGGCCACGTGGGTTCAGGGCGGGAACTTGACGAGGGTGTTCTTCATCAACGAAGTCGCAGCGAAGATTTCGGTCGAATCCCGGTGAGCGACCTAGTCGCCTGGCTCGACCGAATCGGCCTGGAGAATCTCGGCTCCCGCTGGTGGCGGCGCAATCTGTTTCGCTGCCTTGCTTGTCGATCGGTGTTGCGGAAGGGCGTCGACGCGTACAAGTGCAGCTGCGGGACGTCGTACCCGATCCTAGCCAACGTCCCCATCCTGCTGCCCGAGGTCAAGACCTCTCCGGCTTCGGCGCCGCTTACCGAGGTCGAGACAACTCAGGTCATCACCGCTTTCGGAATCAAAGACGAAGCGTCCACGCGCCAGCGAATCGCCGCTATCTTTGCGCGAACCTATCAGTTCACTGACTCCTTCCTCGAAGCCGAAAACAACTACTTGCTGCAACGGTTGGCCATCAACCGCGAGGCCCGGCTCTCGGTGGAAGCGTTGGCCGAACCGGGAACCGGCGCGTTTGCATTCTCCATCATCCGCCACTATGTTCCGGCCGCGCTCGTTGGCGGTGCCACCACCAGCCATAACGTTCGCATCCGTAACATCGGCTCCGAGCCACTCCTTCGTCGAGCCCGCGACGGCTGGAGCCTCGCCCTGCGCCTGGGGGGTCAGGAAGCCGGCGCGACTCCTCTCCCCGTCACGGTCCTGGCCGGCAGGGAGATCACCCTCCCCGTCCGCCTGGCCGCCCCCGCTGCGCCCGGCGACTACGAATTGACGGTCAGCCTGGTTCATGCGGACGGTCGTTGCCTCGTCGCGTCCGAGCGCTTCCCCATCGCGGTCCAGTCGACCGTCAAACGCTCGCACAAAGTGCTTGACCCCATCCGCGGCCCGCTGCCCGCTGACTACGACGCCGACCACATGATCGGTATTCGGCTCGTCGAACGGGCGGTGAACCTGGCGCGGGCCCGGCGCGGCCTCGAGATCGCCAGCTCCTCCTCGCCGGCTACTTGCAACCTCGGCTGCCTGACGGTGAATATCGATATTGATGCCCAGACGATGCAGATGGCCGATGTCGTCTTTGAAAAGCGCGGCTACAGCAACGTGATCTTCGCTTGCTGCGACGCGCTGCATCTTCCCTTCGCCGAGGCGACTTTTGATTTCGTCTCCACCTTTGCGGCCTTGCACCATTTCGCGGATCCCGTGAGTGTACTGCGAGAGGTGGTTCGCGTCGTGAAACCGGGCGGGTTCGTCGCGATTATGTGCGAACCCACCGGCCACGAGTTCGACCGGCCGCATCCCCAGATTGTTGAGGTGCTCGAACACGGAGTGAACGAGCAGATTTTCTCGCTCGACGAGTACGCGCGGATGTTTCATGCGGTTGGCTTGCGGCCAACGTCGTCTCAAATGGACGACGACTCGTTAAAGGTCATTCTGCGGCGCTAAACGCCAAGAGGCGGCCCTTGCGGGCCGCCTCTTGGATTAGGTTGAGAGGTGCGCTTAGAAGATGTACTTGAGTAAGAACCGGCCTTGGAAGCCGGCGTTGAACAAGTCAGCCTGCTTAAACAACGGGGAAAGAGCAAGCCCCTTCGCCGCGTCCGGAGTCCTGGCGATCAAAGCGTTGTAGTCGTAACCCTTCGCGAGATCGATCTCGCTCAGGTCCGGCTCCGCGCTGGCGATGGCGCGATTCACCTGGGTCCATTTACCGCGAGCGGTCTTCTGGTTAAACAGGTTGTTTGCGTTGAACTCCACGCGAAGCTTCTTGGTTTCACCGAACTTGAACTCATGGCCAACCACGAGATTAGTGTAGTTCAAGAAAGGTGTACGGCCCAAGTCCCCACGGCCATTGACAAACGGCTGGGTGCCGTTGATCGTGTTGATGACCGTCGTGAGCGGAGTGCCAGAAGCAGCGTAGAAGAACGCACCGAAGTCGGTCGACATTTTGCTGCCCCAGTTGAGCGTCTTCGAGCCGTACAGTTTAATGGCGTGCGGGCGGTCCGTCGCCAAACGGCCCTGGGGGTTCAGGTTGCCCTTGGAATCCCACAGCAGTTCGTCGATGTCCCATGGCCGGCCAGCGTTACCACCGGGACGAGAGTTCTGTCCGATCGCTTCCTGCGGAGCGCCATAGATGCCGCCGCCATCGGCACCGGTGCGGATTTCGTCCGAATTCGCTAAGCCCGCATAGTTGCCGTAGAGACGGCTATACACGTAGCTCGCCGTACCAAACCAGGAACCGAAACGCTTAGTGAGTTGGAACTCAGCGGCATCATAGGTCCGGCTCGCTTTCGGAGTGGCGAACGGCTTGGTCGCGCCGGAAGTCGGCGTAATCAAAGCGCCACCTTCGCCAGGGTTAGCGTAGTAGTATTCTTCATTACCGTCGACGAGAACGCCAAGATCCTCGATCGTGCGGATCAACTTGTTGTGAACCCACGAAGCGCGGAAGACCATCTGTTGTCCAACGCGGAATTCAGTTCCGGCGTTGATATTGTCAGTACCCATCGGCTTGATCGCGGGATCAATCGTGTTGAAGCCCGGGACGCGACGGTTACGAAACGCGGCCGGCTGGGCCGGGTTCCAGAGCGGTGCGCCAGGACGGTTCGTACTGTTAAGCCCGAAAACGTTAGTCGTTTCAAGTCCATAGTACCGAACGCGCCAATAGTCGCCACCGAAGGTACCCCGCGCGAGTTCATACTTCACCCAATCGTAGTACCGTCCCCAGCTTCCATAGACCTTCATCCGGCCATCGCCGAACACATCGTAGGAGGCGCCCAGACGGGGGGCAAACTTATCGGCCCATCCGAAATGAAACGCGGTTTCTTTAACGCTGCGTTGGAACGAAGGAACCGTCTCGCTTTCGAACCGGAATCCGAGATTGATCGTCAAACGACGGATCGGACGCCAGTTGTCCTGCAGGTAGAAGTTCCCGAGGTTAGCGCCGGTTGTACCACCAGTGCCGGACTCATGATACTCGTAGTAGCC
>JBBRIO010000498.1:0-4206 GCA_038220855.1 Bryobacterales bacterium
CCCCCGCTCCCGCCCAACCACTCGCCCAAAATCGCCCGGGCAGCCACCTGCCGCCGGTCTACTTCCGCCAGCGGTCCGGTCAACGCGCTAATCTGCCGCGTCGCTCGCATACACAGCGAAATCAAACACGCCAGCAGATTCGTGCTCACCGCAAACCGGCTGCCCTTGGGAATATCGTTCACTTGGCTGACGATTTCAATGCCGCATCCAGGCCGCCCGATCAGCCGCCTCAACACCGCCTCTAACTTCTGCCCGCTCCCCTCCAATCCCGCCGGAATCAATCCGCTCGCAATCACCGCCGCCTTCAGAAGCCCCAAATAATCCCGCGCAAAATCGAACACCTCATCCAGCGTCGTTACGTCCGTCGACGCGCCCAAGTCCACGCTCACCAGGCGCAACACCGGCTCATCAATCACCCGCAGAAATCCCTCGACCGGCGGACGCGGCATCGCCCCGCTCCCCCGGACGGCTAGGTCGACCGAGATGTTAATCACCCGCGCCCCTTCCGGGTAATCCATCGCCAAAAAGAAAATATCGCTCCACGCGCTATGCGTCAAATCCATGCGCACCGGCGTCGTTTCGTGCAACACCGGGTACGGCCCCGCCCCCCGCAATTCGTCATGCAACCGGAGCGGATAGTCGCCCACGTGCCCCGTCCGAAACATCCATTGGTTGCCCGGAAACTGCCGCACGCTTTGGCGCACCTGGTCCGCCAGAGTCTGAAACGCTAGCCCCCGATACGCCGTCGCCAGCGCACTGCTCAACGCTCCGCTCGTCTCCCCCGTCCCTAACAATTCCGCCACCGCTTGTTCGAAACGACGGTCCCGAATCTGCTCGATCGCCACATACGGAATCAAAGCCGTTCCGCGCGCCGCCGCACTGATATAGAACCGATGTAACGTCGACAAAAAAACCAGCGCCCGCACCCGCGCGTACAGGTTCGTCGCGTCCCGTCGAAACCTCTCCAACTGGCCCGCCCCCGCCACCAACTCTTCCAGCGACTTGCCCGCCGCCCAATCTTCGAGCGACTCATGGGTCCCGTTCACGATCCGTTCTACCAACGTCATCGCGCGGTCAACTCCAACATCAACGTCAAAATCTCTTCCCGATCCTGGCTGCGCAAGCCGAGAGCCAACTGCGCCTGCAGTAACCCATACTTACTCCCCAAATCAAACCGCCGTCCCGGTAGGACTTTGGCCAGATACCGCTCCCGCCGCGCCAGCAGTTGCAACGCATGAGACAGCGTCGGCAGAGCCCCCGCCGCCACGTAATGCTCGTGCAGAATATCCATCAGGCCCGCCGAAAATAGATGAATTCCAAAAAAGCAAAGGTAGTGCCCCTGCCGCAAACCAGCCGCCGCTAGCTCCCGTTCCGCCTGCGTCGGGGTGGGCTTCTCGAGCACGGTTTCCACCTGATACAACTGCCCGCCTAATGCCGCTCCGCCCACCGCGCCGAAATACGGAAGCAGTCCCTCCCGCGTTGGTAACACCGCGCTCACGCTGCATCCTTCCGCCTCGTGAATGGCGACGAGCTCAGCCGTCAACTGGCTCACCGGCCCCTGGTCCGCCAAGTAAAAATGGTCGCCCACCAGATGAAGAAACGGAGCATCGCCTACAAACTCCCGCGCCTGGTAGATCGCGTGCGAGTACCCTCGGGCCTCGCTCTGCTCAATCAGCGTAATCCGTCGCCCACTTCCCGCGAACAGGGCTTCGAACGCCGGCCGATCACCCGCCGGAATCACAATCCCAATTTCATCCACCGCCCCCGCCACTAACTCCAGCAGAAACGCCCCCATCGTGGGCCGCCGGTCTTCGGTCGCCGCCAACGTCTGGTGCAAGATGTGCCGCTGTCCAGGAGCGGCCGCCGTGATCACTGCCTTCAGTTTCATCGCTTCCGCTATTGTAAGCGGCTAAACTGGTTTTAGGCGCTGATGGTAGAAATTTTCACCCAATTGCATTCGTGGCTCTACGCTCAACTTCTCCAGCCCCTGCTCTTTCGCTTCGATCTCATGGCCTGGGCGGAACTCGGTTACGAGTGGTCCGAACTCTTTCTCCTTGGTGCGGTCGAAGTCACTATTCTCTGGGCTCTCCTACGCCCTCTCGAAGCCCTCTTCCCCGTCGAGCGCTGGGCCGACCACGCCGCCACCCGCGTCGACGTCATCTATACCCTCCTCGCGCGCCTCGGCATCCTCCCCATCTTTTTTTTCATCATCCTTCAACCCGCCGTCGACTCGCTCCACGCCGAACTCCGCCTTCACGACATCATTCCCCCCAACCTCGAAGACCTCATCCCCCCTCTGCAGAACCGAACCTGGCTGGCTCTCTTCGCCTACCTCCTCCTGTTCGACCTGCTCGATTACTGGCGCCACCGCGGCGAACACTCCTTTCGTCGTTGGTGGGCCCTCCATAGCGTCCACCACTCGCAGCGCCAGATGACCTTTTGGTCCGACGAACGCGAACACCTCCTCGGCCAAGCCATCGCGGCCCTCCTCCGGGCACTCCTCGCACTTGCCATTGGCGTCCCGCCCGCGCAATTTTTAACGGTTACCCTCGCCACCGGGGCCCTCGAAAGTTTGTCCCACGCCAATATCCGCATGAGCTTCGGCCGCGTCGGAGATCGGATCCTCGTCAGTCCACTCTTCCATCGCACCCACCACGCCCTGCACCACAACCAAACCTGCAACCTGGCGACCGTCTTTCCGCTTTGGGACATCCTCTTCGGCACCGCGAATTTTTCGCGGCTCTATTCCCCTACCGGGATCGACGATCAACAGAGTTACGGCAACTCCTTTTGGCAACAGCAGTGGCTGGGCCTCAAGCGCCTGCTTTCCTAACGGAACCGGCCTTACTTTCTAAAGTGAATGCGCGCAATCGGCAGCGGCATCTCGCTCTTTGGCCCGCGCACGCTCTTCCAAATAATCTCGTTCAACGCCAGCATCGGCGCCGCGTCATATTCGTCTAAATTCATCGCCATCGATTCTTTGGCGCCCCACGCTAACGCCGTATTCTTCGCGTCCAAATCGATCCGCGCCTTCTCATGCGTGAACGGAGTCAAGTCCGCCTTCGTCCCCATCGCGGCATACATGGGCGTCGCCGCTGCGTCGTACTGGCTCATCGGCGGCAAGCCCAGTAACAGCTCCATCGTCCGCAACATCGAAGAGGTCGTGTACAGCGTGCTGTCCACCGTCTTCCGCTTCGTGTACGGGCTGATCAAAAGCGCGGTCGTTCGCCGCGCATCCACGTGGTCTGGCCCATTCTGAGCATCGTCTTCAATCACAAAAATTGCCGTCTTCGCCCAGTACGGCGAATGGGTCAACCGGTCTACAATCATCCCCAACGCATAGTCGTTCGATGCCACCGCCGCCTGCGGAGTCGGCGCCCCTGGCCGCGTCCCCTGCGTATGGTTCTCGCCCAAACTCATCACGCTGAAATTCGGCAATCGCTTGGCCGGTTCAGCCGACCCGAAATTCTTTTCATACTCATCCAACTCTTCCAAAAAGACCTTCGCGTTTTCCGGATCCCGCATGCCCGGAAGCTTAAACTTCGGCGACACGTGCCCATACAAATTGCCCACTCCCGGCGCCGCATCCATCGTCGTCCCATCGCTCGACCGCGTCGCGTACTCCCCATAGCTCCGATACGTCATACCCTTCGCCTTCGCCAAATCCCACAGATGCCCCGCGCTCGGCGTGTAAGCATTCGAAATGCCTGCTTTCGAGTGCCCGCCGTAAGTGATCGGCCACAGCTTCTCGTTAAAATCCGTCGCATACGCCGAGTTCGACCACGAGTGACCGTCCACGCTCACCTCGCCATCGCAAAAGAGATTGTCGAACAACACAAACTCCTCAGCCATCCGGTGCTGATTCGGCGTCACGTTCCAACCAAAAATCGTGATCCGCGGATCGCCATTCCCCTGTCTAAGATCCCCGAAAACCTGGTCATAAGTCCGGTTCTCTTTCAGGATATAGACGACATGTTCAATGGGCGAACCCACCCCCACCTCCGACGGAACTACGGACGGATCGAGCGGTGCCTTCGCCCGCGTCAACTGCTCATCCCGATAGGGAATGTTCATCAGCACCTGCGCCGTATACTTGCCCAATTCGCTCTTCAGATTCTTCAGATCCACCCGGTGAATCGAACCCTTTTGCAGGCTCCGCACGCTGCTCTCCGGCGACGTGGCCGTCCGCAGTGGGCTGGTCGGCCC
>JBBRIO010000499.1:0-4197 GCA_038220855.1 Bryobacterales bacterium
CAGTTCCACGGCACTCTGTTCGAGTTCTTCCGCAACAACCATCTCAACGCCAATAGCTTCTTCTTCAACTCCACCGGCCAGGCCCGCCCCGTTCTCAAACAAAACCAGTTCGGCGGCAACCTCGGCGGCCCCGTCATCAAGAACAAGACGTTCTTATTTTTCTCCTATCAAGGCACCCAGCAGCGCAACGGCCTCTCCGGCTCCAGTTCGCTCACCCTGCCCAATATTCCCACCACCCGCACCCGCGCCGCCCTCGGCTCCGCCTTCGCCGGCCTTCGCGGCACCCGCGGCGGACCCACCATCAGCGCCGACGGTTCGAATATCAACCCCACCGCCTTCGCCCTCCTCAACCTCAAACTTCCAAACGGCCAGTTTGTCATCCCCTCCCCTCAGAACACCGCCACCGGCGTCAACTACGCCGTCTCCATCCCGGCCCGCTACGAAGAGAATCAGTACATCACCAACGGAGACCATCAGGTCAGCTCTAACAACCGGCTGATGTTCAAATCCATCATCTCCGCCCAACCGGCTTTTCAGCCCCTCCCCGCCGCCAATGTCCCCGGGTTCGGCACCACGCAGGATTTTAAAAGCCGCATCATGAGCCTGACGGACACTCACGTCTTCACGCCCTCCCTGGTCAATGAAGCGCGCATGGGCTTCTCCCGCCTCCTCGGCACCGTCCGCCAGGAAAACCAGCTCCCCCTCAGCGCCATCGGCATGCGGCGCTTCAATGAACGCGAGTTCCCCGATATCCCCCAGATCACCGTCACCGGCGTCTTCAGCCTCGGCTTCAGCGTCAATGCCGACCAGGGTGTGAACCAGGATACTTTCCACTTCGTCGACACCCTCTCCTGGATCCGCGGCCGCCATCAACTCCGCTTCGGCACCGAAATCCGCCGCTACGTCGACGACTACTACTCCAACAACCGCTTCCGCGGCACTATGACCTTCCAAAGCTTCGGTGACCTGTTGACCGGCCTCCCCGGCACCCCCCTCACCCAAGGCGGCAACGGAACCGGCTTCAGCAACATCAACACCTCCTCGGTCGCCAGCGGCGTCACCGACCGCATGGACCGCATCACGGACTGGTCGATGTATGTGCAAGACGATTGGAAAATCTCGAAGCGCCTCAGCCTCAACATCGGCGTCCGCTGGGACTACCTCGGCTACGCCGTCGACAAGCAAGGACGCAATGGCAGCTTCGACACCCGGCGCTACCAGCCGCCCCCCGCCAACGGTGCCACCAGCGCCGGTTTCGTCCAAAGCTCCGCTTCGAAAAAGCCCGTCCCCGGCATCCCCGGCGTATCCCCTACCCTCATTGACAACGCCCCCACCAAGAACTTCGCGCCCCGCTTCGGCCTCGCCTATCGTCTCTCTGATAAGACCGCCCTCCGCGGCGGCTACGGTCTCTATTATGACCGTCTGTCGAACCAACTCGGCCTCCTCGAAGCGTTGTCCCTGCCCGGCTACGTCCGCACCGACCTGCAAGGCTCCGCCAACATCGGCGCGTCGTTCCAGAACCCTTTCCCCAACCTCCCTTTGCAGTCCCAATTCCCGGTGGTCCCCCAGCTCTTCGCCCCGCCGTACACCGCCGACCGCCCCGCCATCGGCCTGAACGCGGTGGACCCCACCATGCGCACCCCCTACCTCCAGCAGTGGGGCCTCAACGTCCAGCATCAGTTCACCGCCGCCACTCTTATTGAGGTTGGCTACGTCGGCACCAAGGGCACCCGCCTGGCCACCCAGCGGCTCATCAATCAGCCCCTGCTCGCCTCGCCCGCGGCCCCCGTCAACGGCCAGACGACTAACACCACCGCCAACGCCCAGCTTCGCGTCCCTTACGTCGGCTTCTCGCCTACGGGTCTCGTCTGGCTCGAAACGTCGACGGACTCGGCCTATCACTCCCTCCAAGCCTCCGCCACGCGCCGTCTGGCGAAAGGCCTCCGCCTGCTCGGCTCCTACACCTGGGCCAAGAATCTCGATAACAACTCCGGCTCCGGCACCGGCGCAACGTTCACGCAAACCGATGGCGATCAAACTCGCCCCGCCCTCAACCGGGGCGTCTCGGACTTTGACCGTACGCACCGCCTCGTCGTCAACTTCAGCTACACCCTTCCCTCCCCGGCACGTTTCAAGAAGGCGCTCGGCGGCTGGCAGGTGGCCGGCGTCTCCATCGTCCAGACCGGCACGCCCATCAGCATCCTCGACACCAGCGGCGCCGCCCTGTTCGGAACGTCGAACAGCCGCGCCAGTTGGGCTCCCGGCGCCACGCTCGCGACGGCCAAGCTCACCGGACGCACCCAGGACCGCCTCAACACCTATTTCAATCGCGAGACCTTCGTTCGTGCGGGAAACCTCTGGGGCGACACGGGCCGCAACATCCTCCGCGGCCCCATGCAGCGCAACGTCGATATCTCTGTGAACAAGAGCTTCGCCGTCAATGAACGCATCAGCGTCGAGTGGCGCAACGAGTTCTTCAACGTTCTCAACATCACCAACTTCGCCAACCCTGGCGGCAGCATCACCGCGGCCAGCTACTCGATTATCCGCAACACCACCGGCAACCCCCGCGTCATCCAAATGGCGCTCAAGCTGCTGTTCTAGACCGAATCCTGACATAGTGTAGGGACCATGGATTTTTGGCGGCAAATCGATATGGCACGACGAGACTCAGATGTTCTTCGTGAAAAGTTTTTGTCCGTCGACGAAGCGGCGATCATCGGGTTGGAGACGCTGGAGGCCACGGCCGCTATCCCACAGGCGATCGCCTTGATCTCCCCGGAGAAGGGAGAAGCTGTTTCAAGTACTGTAGATATGCCCTTGGCTAAGTCAAGAGTTGCTCTAATGCCGCGAGCACACCTTGCTCGGAGAAGGTCCCTCCGTCAATGCACCCGGCTGGGCCTCGCGCCGTTCGGACCCCAACCTTGTAGGAATAAATCTCTCCCACTCCCGGTGCCACGCCAGAGAAGTTCTCGTACCATTTCCCCGCGGCGATCGCAGCGACATGGGTACCGTGTCCATTGTAATCGCCAGGATCGTCTACGTTGTCGGCCAAACACGGATGGTTTCGGAACTGCTCCACGAAGGCGTACGAGTAAACCTGCTTTCCCGCAAAGGCCAAGTGCGAAGCCCGAATGCCCGTATCCAGAACTGCAATCGCTTCGCCAGTCCCGTCCATGCCGGCTGACCAGAATCGGGGACTACCCAGCGCCATTACGTCAACCGGCGACTGTGTCTGAAATTTTCCTGGCGCTTCGACAAAGAGAATATCCGGAGACGCCAGTAGCGCGGGAATCTCCGTGCCCGGGAGCTTCGCGGCGATGATGTTGAACAAGGGGAACGGTTCGACGTCGGTCGCGCCGAGTTGGCGAAGCACTTGGATCAACCTTTCTTGTTGGGGCCTTGTTTCGCGTCGAATCTCTTCCGCCAGATTTTGTCGATAGGCGACGGCCTGCGCCTTGGAGGCACGGGGACCTGGGGGAATGCGGAGGGATCGCCGGACGACCTGTTGCTGGTTCTGCAGAGAGCCGGTTAGTAGAATCGCGACGGGTGCCGAGGAGGTTAATGATAGTTCCAATGACGGATCGAGCCGAGTCACTTGGGCCAAAGCGGGGGACCAGAGAGCGGTAGCAAGGAATGCCAACGTTAGCGCGGCGAAACGGGAATTCATGGGGTAACCCGATAGTGCGCGAAATTGGGAGCTGGAGCAATCCGGGCAACGCCTTACTTTATTCTAATAATTACTAATGGGGCGAAGTGATCGCTGTAACTCAATTGGGGTAGGCGGAGCGCCGTATGGCCATCCCTCCGAGTCAATTGAGGGTTCTCAACACCATGTTCTATTTCGGCATTACTGCTGTCCGGAACGTCTAATTTATCATTTGGTGGAGTGCTCGGGTCCAGGCCCGCTTTGACCTCGGTGGTAATTGGTTAGCGGGTTTTGGTTTGGCAGTTCAGGGGCAAGGTGATGGCCGAGAGACTTTTGAAAGAACAAAAGTCTTTGGAAATGTTTCGGTGTAGGGCAACCTCAGGGGAGTGGACCCGAAACGCGCCAAACCGGACACCCTCAGGGAACTGACTCGAACGGAGCTGGAAGCGTTGGTGGTTAAACAGAGCGAACTGATTGAGCAGTTGAGGAAGCAGGTCGCGGAATTGGTGCGTAAGGGGCATCGCCAAGCTAGTCCTTTTTCAAAGAAT
>JBBRIO010000500.1:0-4193 GCA_038220855.1 Bryobacterales bacterium
GGCGCGCGGCTGACGCCCCTCCGCGCTGCTCACATCCTCGGTGCCGCTCAACTTCTCATTGAATACCAAGGCGAACGCATCGTCTACACCGGCGATATCAAACTTCGCGCCCCGATTTGCGGATGGCCCACCCAACTCGTCCCCTGCGACCGTCTCATCATCGAATCCACCTTTGGCCTTCCTATTTACCAGTTCCTCGACGCCTCCGCCGCCCGCGCTCGCATCGTTCTCTTCGCGCAAGAGACGCTCGCCGCCGGACTCACCCCTGTCTTCCTCGGCTACGGACTCGGTCGCGGTCAGGAGATCGTCCACACACTCACCCAGGCCGGCCTCCCCTGCTCTGTCCATGGAGCCATCGCCGGTCTGCTTCCCTACTATGAGGCCGAAGGTTATGAGTTTCCCGGCTGGCAACCGTACCAACGCCGTAAGGTGGAAACGTCTGCGCTCGTTGTCACCCCTGGTATGCAGGATTCGCTCGCCATTCCATCGGCTCAAGTTCGAGTCGCCCTGGTTTCGGGCTGGGCCGCCGTCGACAGCGCCAGAGCCCGATCCGGTGCTGATGTCCTGATCCCGTATTCCGATCACGCCTCATTCCCAGAACTCCTCGAAATGGTCCACGCCTCCGGTGCCTCCCACATCGACGTTGTCCATGGCTACACCGAACCCTTCGCCCGCCTCCTCCGCCTGCGCGGTCACAACGCCCATGCGGCGGGCACGGCCGTACCGACCGAGGTACAGGTATGAATGCTCTTGCGCTCTGCGCTGAATCCGTCGCCGCCGCCCCTGGCCGAAACGAGAAAATCGCTCGCGTCGCTGCTTACCTCCGTACCCTCTCCGACGACGACCTCTCCCGGGCCGTCCTCTATCTCTCCGGCCAAACCTTTCCCGCCAGTGACCCGCGTAAGCTTTCCGTCGGGCATGCCACTTTCCGTCCCGCTCTCGCCGAAGTCACCGGTTGGGACCTCGAAACGATCGCTCTGTGCTACCGCGAAGTTGGCGATACCGGTGAGGCCTTCGCCCTTCTGCTCCGGCCGCTCGGGCACCTCACCCCTCTCTCTCTTGTCGAAGCCGAGCAACTTTATCTTACTCTTGCCGCCGCCCGCCGCACTGCCCAGAAACTTGACTTACTGATTAGGATTTTCCGCACTTATCACTGGTTAGCGATCAAGTACTTTCTCAAGGCCATCACCGGAAACCTTCGTATCGGCCTCCAGCAGAAAATGGTGGAAGAGTCTCTCGCCCTCGCTACTGCCGTCCCCGTCGAACAGGTCCGTGCCGCCCACAATCGCTCCGGGGATCTCGCCCGCGTCGCTCGCGCCGCCCGCCACGGTTCTCTTGACTCGATCGAAGCCGTCCTGTTCCATCCCCTCGATTTCATGCTCGCTAAACCCCTCGACGCTGCGGCCGAACTCGCAGATCCCTCCCAATGGCTCGTCGAGGACAAGTATGACGGGATCCGCGCCCAAGCCCACATCGCCCATGGCCAAGTCCGACTCTTCACCCGGGGCATGGAGGAAGCCACCGCCGCCTTCCCTGAAATCCTGCTCGCCCTTGCGCACCTTCCCGGCCCGCTTATCCTCGACGGGGAAATCCTCGCTTGGCGTGACGGTCGCGCCCTCGCCTTCAGCGTTCTCCAACCTCGGATCGCCCGGAAGAAAGTCTCCGCGAAGACGATCGCTGATGTCCCTGTGATCTTTCTCGCTTACGACTTACTCATGGCCGGCGGCCACTTACAATTTGAGGTCCCGGTTGAACTCCGCCGCCGTCGTCTTGAAACTCTGGGCCTCACCCATCTCGCGCCGCAAACTAATCTCCAAATCCAGGAAGAGATCGAAACCCATTTCCAGGCCGCCCGCGCCCGCGGCAATGAAGGGCTCATCTTAAAACGTTCGGGAAGCCTCTATGAATCGGGCAAGCGAGGGGGCCATTGGTTGAAGGTCAAACGCCCTTATGGAACCCTCGACGTGGTCGTTACCGCCGCCGAACAAGGCCACGGTCGGCGAGCCAGTGTCTGGAGCGACGTCACTTTCGCAGTTCGGGCCGGAGATCGTTTCCTCAACGTCGGCAAGGCGTATTCCGGCCTCACCGACGACGAAATCAAAAAACTTACCGTTCTTTTCAAGGCCGCGACGCTCGAACGGTTCGGTCGTGTCAGCCTCCTTCGCCCCGAAGTCGTTCTCGAAGTCGCTTTCGACGGCGTACAAAAAAGCCCTCGCCACAAGTCCGGATTCGCGCTTCGCTTCCCCCGCATCCTCCGCTGGCGGACCGATAAGCGTCCTGAGGACTGCGACACGGTCGACCGCGTTCGCGAACTCTATGAGTCCAGTCTTCGGTCCTAACTCCGCTTGATCCCCTCCACCCGGCAGATCAGGTCAGTCGCCCTGCCCGAAATCTGAGACACCAATTCAATCACGACCCGTCGAATCATGATCGAGTTATGGTTCGTATCTGCCGTTAGTTTCATTGACTCTACTTCGGTGAGGGTATGCCGGACTTGATCGACCGCCAGTTTTTCCGCCGACATTCGCATCGCCGTTGATTCGGGTCCAAGCTCCCGCCCGAGAGATCCCAATCGCAAGTTAGACAGTGTCAAAAGTCCAGCGAAGAATACCGCTACCCCTGAAGCAGTCCAAGCCTGGTTTCGCTCCCGTCGTAGTTTTCCTACCCGCATCAGCAGCAACGCATCCCATTCTTCCCGCCAGTAAGTCAAACACGCCCGGCGCGCCCGGGACTCCAACGTACCCAGGCGCGCCTCGGTCAGTTCGCCATTCTCCAACGGTGGTCGTAGGGTCGCCAGCGTGTCGCCGAAATGGGGATCCTCGGACCCTCTCGGTTCGCGTCCGCGCTTCCACCCGGGGAGGCTCTACCTCTTTCAATAACGACTCGTCAGAAGAAACACCACTTGAGGCAGGATTCGGCCGTCCGGCAGAAATTCGGCTCATTCGGGAAACACTTACGGCAACGCCAACACCGTCACCTCCACCAAGTAATAAGTATCCAAATCCGGATCCAAAATCAGATTTAAGAAATCTCCGGCGTGGTGATCATCCTTTGGAAATCAGCTTCCAACTCCCGCTAGCCGCTCCCCGTCGTCTGATTCGGTTCCAACACTAGCTTCGTCCATCGCTCTCTCGTGGCGCGGGGCTCCAGACCGAACCTGCCACGTCTGTTCAGCCCCTCGGGCGTAAACTGCAAGGCCTCGTTATGGCGCAGCTGCGCCTCGTCCACACGGCTCCACGCCACGACCGCCCACTTAGGTTTTGGTTCCCAAAGCATCGTCTGCAGCTCCAATAAGGGCCGCAAATACGCCGTCCCGCGGATCTCCCGTTCCGTGATTTCAATTGGAACTGCAGTTGGCTGGTAAAAAGCAATCGGCAGCCAGAAGCTGCCGCCTTCGCCGACATCGAAAGGCGCCGTAAACTTCTCACAACGTGTCGTGTCGACGAACCGGATCAACTCTAGAGTGATTTATTCGCTTTAAATCCCAACGATCGCATCAAGGCTCCCGTTTCCGGCGCCCGTCCCCGAAATGCTTGGTACAACTCCATCGGGTCTTTGGTCCCGCCCGCCGAATAGATACATCGATGTAGCCGCTCCGCCACCCCACTGTCAAAGGAGTCTCCAATCTCCTCGAACGCGGCAAATGCATCGCTATCCAACACGGCCGACCACCGATAGCTGTAATATCCGGCCGCGTACCCCATCGGGCTCCCGAAAATATGCGAAAAATGCGTCGATCGATGCCGCATCAAAATCGCCTCCGGCATCCCTAACTGCTCTAACCAACTCGCCTCCCTCTCCTCCACGCTCCACTCCCCTAGTTCTTCCAGCAGATGCCACTCCAAGTCCACGTACGCCGACGCCAAATACTCCACCATCTCGAACCCTTGGTTGAAGTTAGCCGCCGCTTTCAGCCGGCCCAACATCAACTCCGGAATCGGCTCTCCCGTCTCGTAATGTCGCGCGAACGTTTCGAGCACGCTTTTATCCTCAAACCAGTGCTCATACAACTGCGAGGGCATCTCTACAAAATCCCGAGGCACGTTAGTCCCAGAAAGCGACGGGTAGGTCACGTTCGAAAGTAGTCCGTGGAGAGCATGGCCGAACTCATGGAACAGCGTCCGCGCATCGTCGTGAGAGAGCAAGGTCGGCCGCCCGGCGGGAGGTTTGTTGAAGTTTAAGTTGTTTGTCAC
>JBBRIO010000501.1:0-4189 GCA_038220855.1 Bryobacterales bacterium
TGCGCCTTCACTTCCAGGCAACCCCTCGCCGAAGTTAGTTCTTCAGTTACCGTAGAGCGCCTCATAGTTTGTCCGGGCGGTCCTTAACCCATCGGCCGTAGCTATTTCGTAGTGAGGTCCGTTTTTGTCGCCATAACCCGACCCGAGCGATTCCCCTTGAACCGCACTCCGATCGAATCGAACTTGTATGCCACGCGCCGCTCCCGTGTTCCTACCGTCCGACCCGCTTTTACATTTCGTTACCCCGGCCTGCCCCACCGCGGCGCCACCATCTCGGCGTTGATCCTCTCCAACACCCCCTCCAGTCGCCGCTTCACCGCCGGTTCCTCACTCGTTAAATCCCGGGTCTCCCCCACATCCCGGCTCAAGTCAAAAAGTTCAAACTCCGCCCGATTCTGCCGTACCAGTTTCCACTTCCCCTGCCTCACCGCCACGTTCTTCCCGTACCTCCAGAACAGAGTCCGCTCGCCCGGTTTCCCCGCCAAATCCACCCCGTCAAACTCCCCTTCGCCAAAGCCAATTCCAGCCGCCCGCAACACTGTCGGCACGACGTCGGTCGCTATTACTGGCGTATCCACCGTCCTTCCCCCTTTCCATCGCCCCTTCCACTGCGCGGCAAACGCCACCCGAATTCCTCCCTCATAAAGCTGCCCCTTGCCGCCCCGAAGAGGCTTATTGCTCGATGTCAATTCCGCTGTCGGCCCCCCGTTGTCGCTCAGGAAAATCACCAGCGTATCCCGCTCCAACCCATGTTTCCGCAGCGCCTCCAGCACCCGCCCCACCCCCTCATCGAGCGAAGCCAGCATGCCCGCAAACACCCGCCGATGTTCGTCCGCGATGTTGGCGAACCGCTTCTGCGAATCCTCCTTGGCCTGCATCGGGCTATGAATCGCGTTCCAAGGGACATACAGAAAAAACGGCTTGGCCTTGTGTCGATCGATGAAGCTCACCGCCTCCCGGGCTAGCGCGTCGGTCAGATACTCGCCCTCGCGAATAGTCTCCGTCCCTCGCATCATCGGGTTCTCCGCATCATAGGGCGGCTCATTCTTCCGCAGGTGCGAAACCACCCCGGCATACGGTGGAGGCACAAAGAAGTGTCCCTCGTGCAGAAACCCATAGAACTCGTCAAAACCGCGCTTCTGCGGGTGAAACGCCGGCGTTCCGCCCAAGTGCCATTTTCCCACCACGCCGGTCGTGTAACCCGCCTTCTTGAGCCGCTCAGCCAGGGTTGTCTCGGTAAGCGGAAGCCCTACCGAGGTGTCCAAATTTAACTTCCCCGTCACGTTCAACTCGTGCCCAAACCGCGTCTGGTAGCGCCCGGTCAATAACCCCGCCCGCGACGGCGTACAGAACGGTGCCGTCACATAGCCATTCGTATACCGCACCCCAGCCCGCGCGATCGAGTCCATATGCGGCGTCGGGATTTCTCGATTCCCCTGGAATCCCAATTCCCCGTATCCCAAATCGTCCACCAGCAGCAGTACGATGTTCGGCCGCCTGCTCATCAGACCGGCCACCAAAAACTGTCTTCGCGTCATCCTCACATCCTATCCCGCGCTGCGCTTACGCTAATACCTATGTCCCTCCGTTCCCTCGCCGCCACCATCGTCGCCTGTAATCAGTGCCCCCGCCTGCGAGAACACTGCGCCAACGTCGCCGTCGTCAAGCGTCGCGCCTACCGATCGGAAACCTACTGGGGCCGACCCGTCCCCGGCTTCGGTGACCCCGCCGCCCGCCTCCTCATCCTCGGCCTCGCCCCCGGCGCCCATGGTGCCAACCGCACTGGCCGCGTCTTCACCGGCGACCGCTCCGGCGATTTCCTCTTCCGCGCGCTCCACGAAACCGGCTTCGCCAATCAGCCCACCTCTACCCATCGCGACGACGGCCTAGTCCTGCACAATGCTTGGATCTCCGCCTCCGTCCGCTGCGCTCCGCCCGGCAATAAACCCGACCCCACCGAGATCCGCACCTGCCAGCCCTTCCTCGAACGCGAACTCCAACTCCTCAAAAACCTCCAAGGCGTCGTCGTCCTCGGTCGCCTTGCCTTCGACGTTTACTCCCGTATCGCGAAACTACCCAAACTCGATTTCGGCCACAACCTGCTGCATTCTCAACCGAAGCCCTGGCTCCTTTGCTCGTACCATCCCAGCCAGCAAAATACCTCCACCGGCCGCCTCACCCGCGAGATGCTCCACGATGTCTTTGCCCTCGCTCAGAGCCGATTGACCCAACGCAACATACCCCTTGATTATCTACCACAATTGTAGATAATCATAGTGTGAGCAAACCTTCCGACCTCATCCAGGGCACTCTCGATCTCCTGATCCTCAAAACCATCTCCAATACCCCGCTGCACGGCTGGGCCATCGCTAAACGGATCCAACAGATCTCGAACGATGTCCTGCTCGTGCAGCAGGGTTCTCTCTATCCCGCCCTCCACCGCCTCGAACAGCAAGCCTGGATCACTTCAGAAACGAAACCCTCGGAAACCGGGCGCATTGCCAAGTTCTATGCGCTTAGTCCCGCTGGCCGCGAGCAGTTAGCCAAGGAACTCGGCCAGTGGGACCGCCTCTCCCAAGCCATCGGCCTCGTCTTGAAACACTCCTAGAGGTCCCATGCTGCTTCTCTCCCGCCTCCGTCTCCGCCTCCGATCGCTCTTCCGTCGCGAAGCCCTCGACGACCAGTTGTCCCAGGAACTCGCCTTCCACCTCGCCGAACTCAAAGCTGAGTTTCTGGCCGAAGGCATGACTGACGCCCAGGCCACCGCCGCGGCCCGCCGCGCGTTTGGCTCCGTCTCCTCCATCGCGGAGCAGTCGCGAGACTATCGTGGCGTCTCGTGGCTTGAAGACCTCATCGTCGACACTCGCATCGCCTGCCGCACGTTCGCTCATGCGCCCACGTTTTTTGGGATCGCCGTTCTTACTCTAGCCCTCGGCCTCGGCGCCAACACCGCTCTCTTCTCCACCGCCTATGCCGTGCTTTTTCGGCCCCTCCCGTACCCGTCGCCCGAACTCTTGGTCACTGTCGAAAAAGGCGTCGCCGGCGTCGGCCCCGTCGTGTCCCTGCGCGAACTCGCTCGCTCGGTTGACTACGCCGGTTACCTCGCCAATAACGATCTGAACCTGCAACTCGCCGCCGAATCCACCCGCGTCCGCGCTGCCGTTGCCACCGCCAACCTCGCCACCGTCCTCGGCGTCGCCCCCGCGCGGGGACGCTGGTTCACCCCCGCCGAAGAATATTCCGGCCAACACCGCGTCGCCATCTTGAGCCATCGTCTCTGGCGCGATCGGTTCCACGCCGACCCCGCCATCCTTGGCCGTCGCATCGTTTTGAACGAAGAGTCCTTCGAAATCGTCGGCCTCATGCCTCCCACGTTCGCCTTTCCGACTCCGACGACCGAACTTTGGATCCCTATTCATATCGATCCCCGCGACGTCGGCCTCATGTGGGGAAGCGGCAACCTGAATGCAATCGGCCGCCTCCGCCCCGGAGCCACCCTTGCCGCTGCCAAGGCCGAACTCCCCGCCGTCAATGACCGAATCCGCAGCCAGTTCCCCTGGCGCATGCCGGACGCCTACGCCAGCGGCGCCCGCGCCGTTCTCTATGCCGAAAGCCTCGCGCACGACATCCGCCCGAAGCTCTTCGCCCTCGCCGCCGCCACCCTCTTCCTGCTCCTCATCGCGTGTGGCAACGTCGCCAATCTCCTTCTCGCGAGAGGCGTGCAACGGGATCGGGAGTTCGCCATGCGCGCCGCTCTCGGTGCCCGCCGCGGCCGCCTCTTTCGCCAACTCCTCGCCGAAAACCTCGTCCTCCTCTCCGCCGGCGGCGCGCTCGGGTTGCTCTTCGCCGCCCTCCTCCTTTCCGCTCTTCCTCGCCTCCTCCCGAAGGATACGCCCCGCCTCCACGAACTCACCGTCGACCCCACTCTCCTCGCCATCACCGCCGCAAGCATGGTCGTTACCTTCGCCTTGTTTGGCCTGGCCCCCATGCTCCGCTTCTGGCGCTTCCGGCCCGATTCCCTCGCTGGCCGCTCCTTTACTCCTTCTCGGAAATCCGTCCGCCTCTCTCTGGCGCTTATCGGCGTCCAACTCGGCCTCGCCACGCTCCTGCTCGTGGCAGCGTCTTTGATGGGCCGAACCCTCTACGCACTCGCCAGCGTCGAATCTGGTGTCAACAGCACGGGTATCTT
>JBBRIO010000502.1:0-4186 GCA_038220855.1 Bryobacterales bacterium
GCCATCGACAACAGCCACGGCAACGCCACCTCCACCGCGCTCAAGAATTTCAAAACCGAATACAACAAGGAATTCACCCGCTCCCTCCCCATCACCGGCACCTGCGACAAAGGGACGTGGGAAGCCTTCTTCGACCTCTACAACCAGGCCATCGCCAACTTCCTCTCCACCGACGTCGAAGGCCTTGCCGCCTACCGCGCCGCCCTCAAATGGGTCGACCCCGGTCGCAAAACCGTCGGCTGCGGCGAAAACTGGCCCGTCGATGGCATCGGCGTCGATAACTACCGCAGCGCCACCAATCGCCGCGTCGAAATCCTCTTCTTCGATCCCGGCCAGGAACCGCTCCTCGAGTGCCACCCTAGCCCCACTCAGTGCAAGCCCACCGAGTGCGAACTCTACTGGACCAAGTGCTTCAAGCACGCCCCCATCCCCGTCAAGCCCGGCCCCGTTCCGGTCTCCGACGAACTCCTCGATATCGTCACCTGCGATGATCACTTCGCCCCCTCCGCCGAGACCCTCGACATCGCCTATCAATTGAAGAATCTCGAAGCCAAAACGGTCACCCTCGAAATCTCCTCCGCCCATCCCGATGCCAAAGGCCTCGTCTTCACGAAGGACCTCACCGACCCCGAGAAGACCACCGGCAACCACACCTTCAAGTGGGACGGTAAGCCCTCCGTCGGGCCGCTCAAGGATCTGTTCATCCATCCGCTCTGGTCGCCCTACAAGGTCACCCTCAAGTCCGGCGGCCTCTCCGGCAAAGCCGAGTTCAAAGTGCTCTACCACTCCCTCGAACTCCGCAAAGGTCCCTGGACCCACGACGAAAAGGAACCCGCCGAGGCGGATCAAAGTAACTGGATCGCCTACAAGCTCAATGAACTCGGCTACTACGGCGGACCCGTCTTCCACGACACCGAAAAATATCTCAAGAAGGCGATCATTCGCTACAAAGCCGCCCATAAGTTGATGCACAAGAAGTTCATCAAGGATTACAACGATGCGGTCGACGCGACGCTCCTCGCCGCCCTGAAAGCTGGCGACAATCCGCGCAAAGGCGTCGAACCCACCGCCATCACCGACTCCGCCGGCGAGTCCAAAATCTGGCTCGAAGCCCTCACCTACGAACGCACCACCGGCACCAAAACCGAGTTCGGCAACGTCAACCGCGCCTCCACCGACACCGCCCGCCTCAACCGTCCGCTCCTCCCGCTCGAAGCCGAAATCTTTTTGAAATCGAAATCCGACGCCAAAACCGCCGCCCCGGAAGCCATCGGCCCCGTACGCGTCAACTGGAAATTTACTGACGCGGACTGCACGCTCGACAACCTTCCCGCCGACGTCCCCGCCTCGCCCAGCAAAACCAAAGCCTACGCCGAAAAGAGCATGAAGCTCAATGGCGGCCGCGCCGGCAAAGGCGACAACTGCCCGAAGTCCGCCGATGGCCTCCGCGACCCGGCCACCGACTTCAAAACCACCTTCTTCGCCGGAACCGTCTACGAACCGCACAAGGTCGAAAATGACAACGGCAACAAAACCGTCTTCGTCAAAGCCTGCGTCGACAAAGCCAAATATCCCAAACGCGTCGGGCGCTCCGGCATCCTCTTCCGCCCCTCCATCATGGCCGGCGACGACTACAAGCTCAAAGCCGAAATGGACTTCACCGGTGAGCCCAACAAAGCCGGCCTCGAGAAATTCCACAACGTCACCGACGTCGCCTCCCGTCTCCATCAAGACACCGGAACATTCACCAACTGGCGGCAAAACCACGTCGCCAAAAGCATCGAATGGCCCGCCCGCTCCGGCTCCTATCAGTGGGACCTCATTCGCGGCGAATACCTGGCCGCCTTCATGGATCTCGATATCGGCGGCATCGACAGCGTGAAGATGACCGACGTCATGACCCAGGAACAGTTCCGCGACATCGTCACCGCCCACACCGCCCACAAGACCCGCGCCAACATCCCCTTCCGCGACGATTGCGTCTACGGCATCCCCCTCCCTGCCCAGAACGCAGGCGAGAAAGGAGACGACTACCGGGCCCGCATCAAGCTCCTCGTCAGCGACAACTTCTGGGACCTCATCTACGACCCGATCACCGAAAAGATCGGCGACCTCATCCGCCCCGCAACCCCCACCGGCTACATCTCCCTCAACTTCCTGTCCCATCCGCCCACCCTCGTCAATAAGGCCAATGGCACCGTATCCGACGCCGCTTATATCACCTGGACCACCTCCGTCGGCCAGCCCGATACCACCGTCCTGATCGACCAAAAGGACCCCGACAAAATCTACTACGTCGTCGGCCACGAGATGGGCCACAGCCTCTATCTCCTCCACGCCTCGAACACCACCGACAAGCACCCGAACGATCACGACAAGGCCGACAACAACTGTTTCATGTCCTACTCCACCACCTCGGTCGCCTTCCCCTTCCAGGCCCAAGGCGTCTACGAACCGCACCTCTGCGGCAAGTGCAATCTTAAGGTTCGTGGCTGGAACATCACCGCTTTGCCCGCAAAATCATAAGCCATGTCACTCGCCCTCTCCCTCACCCTCGACGCGGCGCAGTGCACAACCTTCGACACGCCCGTTCTCCGCCTCGAACTCCGCAACGAGGGCACCGAACCCATCTCCGTCCCCGACCCCGAAGCCGACGGCGGCGCCTGCTCCATCCTCGTCTCCACCGCCAGCGGCCGCCCCCTCCGCCGCCTCGATTCCCTCTTCGCCCAGTCCCTGATCTCCAGCGCCCGCATCGACGGCCGCCAAGACTTCATCACCCTCGCCGGCCGCAGCGCGCTCAATTGGACCATCGACCTCGCCCGCTACAGCTGGCCCTTCCCCGCCGGCGACCTCTTGATCACCGCCTCCCTCCATTGGCGCGGCATCCCAGGGCCCATCACCGCCCCCGCCGTCCCCCTCCACGTCGAGGCCGTTTCCCTCACCCACCTGCTCACCATCCGCGACAACCCCATCCTCGATCGCCTCGACATCCTCCCCATCGCCAAAGGCCGCGCCTGGCTCCGCCAGCACAACCCCTCCGTACCCATCGCCGGCTGGTTCAACAACAGCCTCCCCCCCATCTCCTCGCCCGATTCGCTCTTCCTGCCCACCGCCGGCTTCTATCAAGCCGAAAGCTTCGAGCCCTCCGGTGCCCGCTGGATCGTCTGGCAGAACGGCAATGAGATCCGCGCCGCGTTCCTCAAAGCCGGCCACCCCACCGGCCTCGCCCTGCGCGCCGCCCTGCCGGAGCGCCGCACCCTCCTCCGCCAGGGTTACTACACCCTCGATAACCGGCTCTACCTCTTCCTCTGGTCCCCCCGCCAGGTCGTCGAATGCTGCGAGATGGTCGCCAGCAGCCTCGTCCCCGTCGCCGCCTGGCCCGTCGTCACGCGCCAACCCCATCAGCTCATCGTCCGTGCTTTCGAAGATCAGATTCACATCCTCGGCGCAAGCGGCGGCCTTACCCACTGGACGGTGAATCTCCGCGGCAAAGTGATCTCCCGCCATCTCGTCCACCCAACGCGCCTGCCCCTCTACGCCGCCACCTACCAGCCCGAATACGGTCGTTACACCGCCCTCTTCGCCTCCCCTTCCGGCGAGGACAAACACGTCGAACTCTTCGCCTACGACCCCCGCCGCTACGAAGCCCCCCAATCCCTCCGCCTCCTCCTCCCCTTCCGCCATCGCACCTCCGAACTCGCCATGGACGCCGACCGCAACGGCCGCTTCCACCTCCTCTGCGCCACCGCCGAGCGCAAGCTCTACTACCTCTGTGACCATCGCGCCCCCGCCCTCATCGCCGAAAACGAAGACCGCTTCTTCCCCCACGTCTCCTCCCCCAGCAAGGTTTACCTCGGATGCTTTGAAACCGCCGCCGGTTTCCGCTACCGTCAATACAGCCGCAAACCACACTCGCCGCGGCTCCGCGAGTTCACCAACGTATGACCCGTCGATACCTCATCACTATGCCCACTCTCCTCGCCGCCGAACCTTCCAAACCCGTCTTCTCCCTCCTTCTCCAACTCGAAAACCAAACCCTCCGCGCCTCCTTGTGCAACAACACAAGCAAGCCGCAAAAATACTTTCACGACGCCCGCCTCCAACCCGTCACCCTCAAAATCACCGGCCCCAAAGGCACCGTCACCCCCGTCGACCGCCGCGCTAACACCAAGTTCGACCCCACCCC
>JBBRIO010000503.1:0-4182 GCA_038220855.1 Bryobacterales bacterium
TCGTTTCGAAAAGAAACGGCATCGAACTAAACGCTAAACGAACTGCCGCAGCCACAGGTCGACTTCACCTGAGGATTATTAAACTTAAAGCCGGATCCTTCCAGCGAGTCCACGTAATCGACTTCAACGCCGTCAAGATACAGCAAGCTCGCCTGATCGACGAATACCTTCAGCGGTCCGTAGGCGTAAGTCTTATCCAGCATGCTCGGCGTGTTCTCAAACGCCATCGAGTAGCTGAAACCCGAACAGCCGCCGCCGACTACGGAAATCCGCAGTCCACCCGGTTTCGGTTCCTGAGAATCCAGAATCTCCGCTACCTTACCAATCGCTCGTTCTGTTAAATTGATCATAGTTATCTCACTCCCTGCCCAATCGGCGCGGTCCCTTTCAGTTTAGCCCGTCCCGATCAGGAGATCTACCCCCATCTGATGCATCAATAGCCGATTACGATGCACCTCACCTTTTCGAAACCAAATCCAAAATCGGTACGTCCGACTTACCATGAGCGGCGTATTGGATGTATTAAGCTTTCCGATTGCGGGTTCGGCCAACCGGACAAAGACTAAAGTGGACCATAGTACCTCTGACGAAGCCTTGCTCGTCCGCCGGGTCCAAGCCGGCGACGAAATGGCCTTCCGCGATATCGTCGAACGATTCCAGTCCAAGGTCTACTCGATCATCTATGGCATCCTGCGAAACCGCAACGACGCCGAAGATATCGCCCAGCAGGTCTTTGCCAAGGTCTACTTCTCCATCCGGAACTTCGATTTCCGCAGCTCCCTGCTGACGTGGATCTACAAAATCACCGTCAACGAGTGCTACGACTATCTCCGGAAAAAGAAGGTCCGCAAGCTCGTCTACGAAAGCGATTTCTCCGAAGACGACGCCATGCGCATGGAAAACTCCGAAGGCGCTACCGACCACAAAGCTCCCGTGGATCAACGCCTCGCCAATCGAGATCTGGTCGTCAAGCTGCTCGCCAAGATCTCGGCAGAAGATCGCTCGCTTATTCTTCTGAAAGAAGTTGAAGGACATTCCGTCGAAGAGCTAGCGAAAATGACCGGAATGAACGAGAATACTATTAAAGTCAAACTCTTCCGGGCCCGGCAGAAGCTGCTCAAATCAGCCCAACGCCTGCTGCGCATCCCTGCCCGAAGCGTGTAAGCTTGTTGTCGTCTACCAAAGCGGATAAAAGAACAGGAATAGGTTTGGGTATGCATCGTTCAGTGGAAGATCATATCGAGGAATTTCTCGAAGGCCGCCTCGTCGGCTTGGCCCGTGAGTCATTCGAATCGCACGTCGCCGTCTGTCGTCAGTGCCACGACTTAGCCACGCAAATGCAGTCTCACTCCGCGCTCTTGCAATGCCTCTCCACCCCCGCTGAACTCGAGCCGCCGCCCGGATTCTACGCTCGCGTGATGCGTCGCGTCGAGGCCGAAGCCCGTCCGTCGTTCTGGTCCCTCCTTCTCGATCCGATCTTCGGTAGCCGCTTGGTCTACGCCTCGGCCTCTCTCGTTATCCTGATGGGTGTCTTCCTGCTTGCCACCGAACCGGTCCATCATGAACTGGCCAGCACGCCAGTCCATGCGCTCGCCCAGCCCGGCCCCGAGCAACCCGCCTCACCCGAAAATGTCCAGCAAGGCCGCGATTCGCTGCTCGTCACCTTGGCCACCTTCGGCGAATAGGAGCTATCAATGACCCGCGGTGCAGAGCCTTGGAAGAATACACAAATCCTCTTCACCCTGGGTCTCGTGTTCCTCTGCGGAGCCATCGCCGGCGCCCTCGTCTATCGCGCCTCTTCCCAGCCCGTCAAAGCTGTGTCCTGGAACGATAACAGTAAGGAGGTCACCCTCAACCGCCTCCAGAAAGAGCTCCAACTCACCCCGGATCAAACCGCCGAAATTGAAACCGTCCTCGACGATTTCACCATGTACTACCAAATGCTCCAAGCGCAGATGGACGAAGTCCGCGCCACCGGCAAGTCCGGCATGGAAAAGGTTCTGAATGAAGAGCAGCGCAAAAAGTTCGGCCGCATCATTCACGACTTTCGCGATAGGCAGATCCGCTAGCCTGCACCAGCGTTAAAGCCGCCATCGCCGCCGTCTCCGCCCGCAGCACCAGCGAGCCCAGCGACGTTGCCACCCACCCGGCCTCCTCAATTGTCGCCGCCTCCCGCTCCGCCCAGCCTCCCTCCGGCCCCAGCAACAGCGTCACCGCCGCCGGTCGCTCCCTTTCCATCACTTCTAGCAGCGGTCGTCCCCCCGGCCTCTCGTCCAGCCAAATCCGCGCGCCCTCCTCCCCGCCCAGCACCTTCCCTAACGACGCCAACTCCCTCACCTCCGGCACCCGCATCCGCCGGCACTGCTGGCTCGCCTCCATCGCAATCCGCCGCCACCGCTCCGTCCGCTTCGGGGCCGCCCGCTCCAAGCCGTGCTCGCTCCGTTCGGTCACCAACGGCTGAATCGCCCCCACCCCCAACTCCGTCGCCTTCTCAATCATCCATTCGAAGTGGTCAAACTTGAACAGACTCACGCACAGCGTCACCGGAAATGGCGACGGCCGCGGCTCCAACTTCTCAATCACCCGAAAGGTCACCAGCTCCTTTCGCGCCATCTCGATCTCCGCCAGGTACAACTGCTCGTTGTCGGAAATCTCAAAAACCTGCCCTTTTTCCACGCGCAACACCCGCGTCAAATGCTGGGCCATCTCGCCGTGCAATTCGGCTACATCACGTCTTACCGCCGGTACAAAGAAAAGTCGTCGCGCCATGGGAGAATAGGGTTCTTACTATGATTGCGCACCTGCGCGGCACGCTTCTGGAAAAGCATCCGCACCAAGCCATCGTTGAATGTCAGGGCGTCGGCTACGACGTCGCCATCCCTGTCTCCACCTACACCCGCCTCCCCGACCCCGGCCTCGAAGTCCGCCTCCGCATCCACACGAGCGTTCGAGAAGATGCCATCCAACTCTTCGGCTTCTTCACCGCCGAAGAAAAGCAGCTCTTCGAAAAACTCATCTCCGTCTCCGGAATCGGCGCGAAACTTGCTCTGACCGCCCTCTCCGGCCTACCCCCCGCCGATCTCGCCAACGCCATCCGGGGCGGGGAAGTCACCCAACTCACCCGCATCCCCGGCGTCGGCAAAAAAACCGCCGAACGCATGATTCTCGAACTCCGCGACAAACTCGACCTCCTCCTCCCCAGCACCGGACCAAAATCCACCCCCGTCTCCCTCCTGTCCCCCCTCGACGCCGACATCGTCTCCGCCCTCGTCAACCTCGGCTCCTCCCGCCCCGCCGCCGAAGCCGCCGTCCGCAAGGCCCGGACCACCGTCACCGGCGACGACTTCGAACCCCTCTTCCGCAAATCTCTCGAGCTCGTCAGATAACCCATGTCGAACCGCAAAGTCACCGCCGGCGTCCAGGACGAAGAAGACAAGAAATTCGAGTCCGCCCTCCGCCCCCGCCGCCTCGCCGATTTCACCGGCCAACCCAAGCTCAAAGAAAATCTCGCCATCGCCATTGAAGCCGCCCGCCAACGCGGCGAAGCCATGGATCACGTTCTTCTCTATGGCCCCCCCGGACTCGGCAAAACCACCCTCGCCCAACTTATCTCCCAGGAACTCGAGGTCGCCTTCGAACAAACCGCCGCCCCCATCCTCCAGAAAAAGCTCGACCTCACCGGCGTCCTGACGAACGTCCAAGCTCGCCAGGTCTTCTTCATCGACGAAATCCACCGCCTCCTCCCCGACGTCGAAGAGATCCTCTACTCCGCCCTCGAAGATTTCCGCGTCGACATCATGGTCGGCACCGGACCCGGCGCCCGCACCCACTCCCTCCCCATCCAGCGCTTCACCGCCGTCGGCGCCACCACCCGCCAAGGCCTCATCTCCGCCCCCCTCCGCGGCCGCTTCGGCCTCGTGCTTCGCCTAAACCACTACAACGAAGAAGACCTCACCACCATCGTCCTCCGCTCCGCCCGCCTCATGGAACTCACGATCGTCGCCGACGCCGCCGGCGAAATCGCCCGCCGCGCCCGCGGTACGCCCCGTATCGCCAACCGCCTCCTCCGCCGCGTTCGCGACTACGCCCAAGTCCGCGCCAACGGCGACATCACCTTCCCCGTCGCCATGACCGCCCTCGACCTCCTCGAAGTCGACCGCTTCGGTCTCGACGAAATCGACC
>JBBRIO010000504.1:0-4182 GCA_038220855.1 Bryobacterales bacterium
CTCGGCGCCTGCAGCCCGGCGAGCATTTCGAAGCACGGCTCGACGGCATCTTCGCTGCGATGGGTGTAGTCCCCGCCGAGGACGATCAGGTCCGCTTCCAGTGCGGCCGTTGTCCGCACCAACGAAGCGACGTATTCGCGAGAAACGAATGGGCCGAAGTGGATGTCCGTCAGGAAAGCGATGGTGAAGCCGCGGAAGGCCTGCGGCAATCGCGGCACGACGATCGTCGGCCGAGTGATGGCGACGTGCGTCGATTCGGCAAAGCCCCAACACGCGCCCAGCGTCGGCACGGCTACCGCGGCACCGGCAACACCACAAGCGGCTTGAAGAAAACGGCGACGATTCATGTGGCACACTCCGGCACGACCATCGGGCGATCATCAACGGGCCGAGCCAAGCCTAGCCGAGACGAATGGAGGAATCGACAGCGAAGTTCGCTTCCGGGGCGAGTTTTCACACCCTCAGTCCGGCGCCGTTCAATTTGGTTGGCGCGGTCGCCGCCGATGTTGCGTTCGGGTATCATCCCGAACGCGGCGTTCGCACGGTGCCGCAACTGCGTTCCCATCCACAAAGGCGACCCGTCATGTTGACCGCAACGACCCCGGACGATCACAGCATCGTCTTCACCCGAAATTTCACCGCGCCGCAGGCACGCGTCTTCGCGGCGATGACGAGCGACGACCTGCGCCACTGGCTGACCGGCCTGCGAGCCGCCGACGGCCGCGGGCATGGACTATCGGTATCAGTGGAGTGGTGCCGCGGGCGAAGTGCTGACGCTTTCCGGACGGTGCTCGCGGTATGAAGCCCCGCGACTGGTGGCCCAAACCGAACGCATGACCATGAACGACCTGCCGCTGGGCGAATACGACGCCGTGCTGGAACTGGCCGAAGCCGACGGCGGCACCGCGATGACCCTGTCCTTGAGTTATGCCACCAAGGCCATGCGCGACGGCGCCCTCGGTTCGGGCATGGAACAAGGCATGGCCGCCAACTACGACAAGCTCGACGAGTATCTGACGAAGTCGAACAACTGACATCGCGGTCCGTCAGCGGCCGTCTGCGACGCCGTGCCGACTCCAGCCACCAAGCCAGTGGCTGCTATAGTAAAAATTACAAAAGCACACTTGACACGCGTTTGACGGAACGATTAGGCTAGATTTGTCGATGGTGTGGTGCTTCTCCTGCGATCACTTCTCGAGGGTTCATCATGGTGAGGTCTGCTCTGCTTTCGTTATTTCTTGTCTCTGCCTGCTTTGGATTGTCCGTGACGGCTCAGATGCCGCCACAGGGAAACGCGTCGGTGACAGTCAGTGTAAAAATCGGAGTCAATAATCCCGGTAACAACACTGGCGAATTGAAGGCGGAAGGAACCTACACGCTTGCACAAAACCAAGTCGTAGATAAGGTTTAGATCGAATACTTCAGCTACACTACAGTAAACGGCATCCCCAAGATGACTTTCGTTGCGTCCAACACTGATCCTAATCCAGCAAATGGAAAGTATGCAGCTCCTCAATTCACACCGGTTACCGACAAAGATGCACAAGGAAATGATATTTATTATAAAGTCTTAGTCGATTTGTATATACAAGGAAATACAAATTCCGTTGCATCAGGCGCTTCAACTCTGACTAATCCTTAAATCGATTTCGTTGAATCAGGGAGGATTCAGGATGAAAGTTCACAACGCTCTCTGCAAGTCTGGACTTAGCTTGGTCGAGGTTGTCATCAGCATTGCCATTACGGCACTCCTGATCGGTTTACTCCTGCCGGCTTTGCAACAGGTCAGAGCAGCGTCCTTGCGCACATCCAGTGCCAACAACATGCGACAAATAGGGCTGGCACTCCATCAGTATGCTGCCGTCAATGCCGGCAAGATACCCGGTCCCCGGTACGCGGCGAACAGCGATCCGACAAAGCAAGAGTCTGGAATTCACAACCTCATTGCGTTTTTAGGAGTTCAAGCTAGTCGTCCGCCGGGCAATCTTCCCGCCGATTGGCGATGGTTCAAGCCGTTCATGAGTCCGGCCGATTCCAGTATTGCCTTACTTAAGCCGGAATCGGATGGTAATCATGGTGGAGCATATATTTGTTCCTACGCTCAAAATATTTCTGCGACTGCTAATCCACCAACTTTCGAATCCGGATTTATCGACGGAACATCATATACAATATATTTAGCTGATCGATACTGTTTTATACCGTACCCTGAAGGGGTCTATCCTAAAGTCTTTCACATCTTTGATTTTTGGACTCCTTACTCATTGCGAAGCCCAATCGGATTCGTCGTCGGTTCGCGCCGTGCATCTTACGCGGACGCCGGCTATTTCGATGTCGTCCCGATCACGTCCGGCAACCCGGCTGTCAGCCGCCCTTCCAGTGCCGGCGTCACTTTTCAGGCCAAGCCGCCATTCAACGATTGCGATGTCCATCAGTTGCAGTCGCCTTACGCCAATGGTTTACAGGTGGCGATGTTCGACGGCAGCGTCCGCTTCCTGCGGAAGGACATCAGCGAGACGGCCTTCTGGGGGATGACCACCCGCGATGCGGGCGACATCGCGGAATGAGGAAACTCGCTTCCCCAGGGTCGCGGTTCGCCTCGCCCGCACGAGGCGTGTATGATGAGTAGTGACCCTGCGAGGATGCACGCCGATGACGTTGGCCGAGACTTTTCCCGAGATCACGCGGAAGCGCGAGCCGCTGGCACCTTACACGCACCTGCGCATCGGCGGACCGGCGGAGTTCTTTGTCCAGCCGCGGAGTGTCGACGAATTGCGGCAGGTCTTGGCCTTCTGCACGATGAACAAGGTGCCGATGCGGATGCTCGGCGGCGGTTTCAATCTGCTGGTGCGGGACGATCCGATCGCCGGTGCCGTCGTGCGGCTCAATGGGCCGGCCTTTGAAGCGATCGAAGTTCGCGGCAGGACCATTAGGGCTGCGGGCGGTGCGCAGTTGCTCGACCTGATCGGCACGGCAGTGCAGGGCGGCTTGGCGGGGTTGGAAACGCTCATCGGCATCCGCGGTTCGGTCGGCGGCAGTGTGCGCTGCAACGTCGGCGACCGCTCCGGGGAAATCGGCTCGGCGGTGCGTCGGGTGGCCGTGCTCACCGAGGCGGGTACCGAGCAGATCCGCACGCGGGACGAACTGAACTTCGGCGATCACTCGTCGGACCTGGATGAACCCGTGATCCTGTGGGTCGAATTCGAGCTTCAGCCCGAGGCACCGGAAGCGATCCTGAAGCGGATGCGGCGGACGTGGATCGTCCGCAAGGCGACCGAGCCGCTGAGCTTTCAATCGGCCGTTCGGATGTTCCGCAACCCGCCGGGCACGACGGCGGCGGCACTGATCGACCGGGCCGAGGCGTCCAAAAGCCGCGTCGGCAATGCGGAGATCAGCGACCGCAACGGCAATTACGTGGTCGCCCATCCGGGCACGACCGCCAAGGACATCGTCAAGCTGCTGGAACTCGTGCAGGCATCCGTCGAGGCGCGCACGGGTGTCGTGCTGCATCGGGAACTCAACCTCTGGTGAGCCGATGGCAGGCAAACGCAAACCCAAGTCGGCGCCCGTGGTGCTGCCGCCCAAGCCGCAGACATCATCGTTGCGGCTGCCGTTGCGGATCGTACTGCGGGCACTGACGGCGGTCGGCGTCATTGTGCTGGTGCTGCTCGCGGTCGTTCGCCTCGGCGGCATGGCCGGCCGGCAACTGACGGGCGAAGATCGCTATGCCCTGCCGTTCACCGCGATCCGGTGCGACGCCCCGCCCGGCATCGACCGGCTCACCTTCCTCACCGAGGTCCGCTTCCTCGGCCAAGCCGGCGAGACCATCTCGATCGTCGATCCGACCCTGCCGGACCAACTCGCCGCACTCTTCGCCAAGCATCCGTGGACTCAGGAAGTGACCGGCACCACCGTCGCCCCGGATGGCGTCGTTCGGGTGAATCTCACCTTCCGCACAGCAATACTGGCCGTGAGCATCACCGGGGAATCCGAAGCCCGGGCCGTCGACCGCTTCGGCGTGCTGCTCCCCACCACGGCACCTACGGCCGAGTTGACGAAGCTGCTGAATCCGCGGCCCAAGCCCGGCATTTCCCCCGGCCAAGTCTGGCCCGACGATCAAGTGAAGCGCGCCGCCGACCTGACCCAAACCTACCGCCCCAAGAGCATCGAAAAGACCGACAA
>JBBRIO010000505.1:0-4179 GCA_038220855.1 Bryobacterales bacterium
CCATGGTCGAGCGAGTGTTCTCCCGTTTGAAGGATGCATTTGGTGCCAACAGCATTCGCGTCCGGAGAGCCAGGAAAGTGATGGCGCACCTGATGTTTAGCGTGTTAGCCCTTACTGTCGACCAACTTCTCCGCTTGAAAACGTAGACTGATTACGCTTTAAGCAGAGATATTTAGGAAGGCAATAGACCCGTATTCCCCAAAAACGACCTACGGCAGCTTTGGCACATACTTGGCCCAGCAAAGAACTTTTCGCTGCCCGCTACCACGCCTGTCAAGCGTTTTGCGCGGAGTTTTGCAAGAGCCTCACAAGGTGTTCAGATTTATTTCTGCTTTATTATCAATATAATAGAAATACCGACAGAAAGTCCACAGCAACCGGATGTTATAAAAAGATAGAAGTAGCCCACCGCGCCTCATCGGCCCCGTGGGCTTTTTTATTGCCCGAATGGAGACCCAAAATGCAAGAGCAATCGAACAGCGACACCCTCACGGAAGAGCAGAGCAAGGCGCGCCGCGCCGAAATCAACCGGCAAAACGCTCAAAAAAACACCGGTCCGAAAACCAGCGCCGGCAAAATGAACTCTCGTCTAAATAGCTTTAAGAATGGCAGCCGAACCCTAATCGTCGACAATACCGGCGGCCCCGGATTAGCCCTCCTTTCTGGCGAAGACCCAACAGAATATCGCAATATGGTCGCTGAATACTCGCGCGGATTAGCTCCCCGGGACCGCGTCGAAATGGGCATCGTCCAGCGAGTCGTCGACGCCCAGTGGCGCAGCCTCCGGAATTCGCGGCTCCAAACGCTGGAACTCGAAGGTTGCCTCAGCGAGGTGCGCGAAATCGAACACCCCGGCATGTCGCCCCAATTGGAAGGCGACATCGACCTCATCGGCGCTACCCGCATGGCCCTAAATTCGAAATTCCCCCAGCAACTCGAGCGGCAGGCCGCGGGTCTCCTCCGGATCATCAGTGCCAGCCTCCGAGAGCTGAATATGTACCGCAAGCTCAATCCTTTGCCCCAACCGCCGGTTCGGCCCCGAACCGAGTACCTCGGGCCGGACGTCGGCCCTCTCGGCGACTCCGAAAAAGACGCGCAAGCCGAAACCCAAGCCGAAACCAATGAAAAGAATCAGGAAAATGCTCCGCCCGTTACCGAGCGAAGCCAAGTCGAAACCGCCTGGGCTCTCATCGGGGAGCGGCCGGCCAAGCCGCCGGTCAAGCCAATGACCCGTTCGGTCGGCTCCGTCTACGAAACCAACGCCTTTTCGGACCAGACGGACCCCCCGTACTAGCCAAAAGTACCGGCTCAGTGCCAACCGCCCAATCGAAAATCTGCCCGGCACGGCGGAGCTCTGCCCAATCGACGTCCGCCTGACCGTCATTTCTCACAGCGCCCCAACGGCGCGGATCTCGAGTGGAGCGGGCAGGGACCGGAGCGGTCCACCAAATGATCAGGAACTCGCTCGCTCCGGTCTCCGTTGCCCGCGGTTCCTCAAATGGAGCAATCCACCCGCGGTTATCGGAGCGAGGCCTCGTGACCAAGCCCGCATAAGGCGGTTGAGCCATCCGACAAACAGGGAGGGTCGCGGGGATCGGGAAGCAATCGATACCAGCACCGGTCCGGCCCACCGGGGACTGCTGCTAACTCTACCACCTCAACCTGGCAGCTATTCAGTATCTCGTGCCGGCGGTCCACACACACCATCATCTGAGGAGTGCTGAAGGTTCAATCGTCCCGTGTTCAAAGCTCAGGCGCGTTCCCGAGCCCGCCTAGCAGGCAGCGCCGCCGATCCCGACGCCGCCAACCACTGTAGATCCGAGCGAAGCCGCAGATAAGCTTCCGGGCCAGCGTCCGCGGGAAGCGCCGCGTGGAGCTTTCGGACCGACGCCGAGTCGGGCGACAGCCGGAGGTCCTGAACGATGTTGCGGCGGATGACGTCCCGAACCGTACTCAGCGAGCCATCCCAGCCCGGCGTGCGTCCGGCCACCGCCTCGGCCACCGCCAGATCCGCCGTTGCGGACGAAGCCGCCGCCAAAGGCGCGATGGACCCCGGCGACGGTGGCGGCGCGTCCGGCACAGCGAAGGGCAGTATACGGATCTCCAGCGGACGAATCATCCACGTGCCGATCTTCAGTTGGACCTCAAGACGAAAGCCGGCCAATCCGGTTGCCCGCGGAATGGAGAGATCCAGAAGGTAAAGGCTGGTCGTCTGGCCGCGTACCTTCTGATCAGGGTCCGGCATCACGTTGAACTCGGGTAAGCGGTGGATCTCTTCCAGCCGGTCCGGAATCCACGAACTATCGACGGGTGAAAAATGTTGCCGGAACAGCCGGACTCCACAAGCGTCAGCGGGATTCGGTACGAGGTACAGGAAGAAACTCGCGCGGGGCGGGGCGGTGATGGCGACGTGGAACGAAGCGTGGGCGTTGCGCGGAACGCCGGGGGACAGGATCTCTCGCGGCCGAGGCCCCCGGTCTGGAGTTACGACCCGCCCGAAGGGGTCGATGCGTTGGAACTCCGAGTAGATCTCGACCGACGAAGCAACGCGAAGCGGAGGCACTTGGGCGGCGAGAAAATGGCGGCGGGAAGGGGGCATGGCGCGTCGCTACTTTGAGTCTCGCACGCCAAGCGGGCAGGGACCGGAGCGGTCCACCAAATGATCAGAAACTCACGCGCTCCGGTCTCCGTTGCCCGCGGTTCCTTAGAAGTATACTGACACGGATGCCCCGATTCTTGACCGCCTTCCTGCTCCTCGCCGCCCTCCCCCTCACCGCGCAGACGCCCGACCGCCTCACCCGGCTCCTCCAGGACATCCTAATCTTCGACGCCCACATCGATACCCCCCGCTACTTCGCCGACGAAAACTACCGCCTTCGCGATCGCCACTCCTACTATGAACTCGACATCCCCCGCATGCGCGAAGGCAAGCTCGGCGCTGTCATGTTCGGCCTCTACGCCCAACCGCAGGACTTCCCCCCGGAACGCTGGCTCCCCCGCGCTCTCGAAACCCTCGAAGCCCTCCACGCCGAAGTCGAAGCCAACCCCAAGGACATGGAATTCGCCTACACCGCCGCCGACGTCGAACGCATCCATAAGTCCGGCAAGCTCGCCGCCATGGCCAGCCTTGAAGGCGGCCACCTCATCGCCGACAGCCTCGGCGTCCTCCGGCTATTCCACCGCCTGGGCATCCGCTACATGACCCTCGCCCACTTCGCCTCCAACAACTTCGCGGACTCCATGACCGGCCAGCCGATCCACGCCGGCCTCTCCCCCTTCGGCCGCGAACTCGTTCGCGAAATGAACCGCATCGGCATGGTCATCGACGTCTCGCATATCTCTGACAAAGCCGTCCTCGACGCCGTCGAACACTCCCGCGCCCCCGTCATTGCTTCCCACTCCTCGGCCAAAGCCATCGCGCCGATCATCCGCAACATGCCGGACTCAGTCATTCAAACCATCGCCAAGCGCGGCGGCGTCGTCTGCCTGAACTTCCATGCCGGATACCTCGACAAGGCCGCTTACGAGGTCTATTTCCGCAACCGCCCCGCCCGCGACGCCGAGATCAAAGCCATCACGGATATCAAGCCCATCGACTGGGAAAAGGTCCGCTCCATCCAGCGCCGGTACTTCGAAAAAATGCCCAAGGTCGACGTCTCCGTCCTCGTCCGCCACCTCGACCACATTGCCAAAACAGCCGGCGTCGACCACGTCGGCCTCGGCTCCGATTTCGACGGCATCTCCGGCATGGCCCCCGTCGGTATGGAGGACGTCTCCCAATACCCCAATATCATCAAAGGCCTCATCGGCCTCGGCTACTCCGACCCCGATATCCGCAAGATTATGGGCCTGAATCTGCTCCGCGTGCTCCGTCAAAATGAAGAGGTCGCTAAACAAAAATGAACCGCCGCCAATTCCTCGCCCTGGCCGCCCAGTCACCCCGCAGGCGCATCGCCTGCCTCTCCTCGACCGATCACGTCCGCTCTCATTCCGATAACTTCATCACCCGTTTCCTCGAGGGATATTGGATCGGCGAAACCCACCATGATCCCCCCTTCGAACTCGCCTCCCTCTGGATGGACCAGATCCACCCCGCCGACATTGGCCACCGCCTCGCCGCCGAAAAGTTGCCCAGGGTCGACGTCCCTGTCCTCGTCCGCCAACTCGACCACGTCGGCG
>JBBRIO010000506.1:0-4156 GCA_038220855.1 Bryobacterales bacterium
ACCAACTGTCAATCGCCGTCAGAATCGCGTCGTCGGAAACCTTCACTGGCGCCTCCTCGGCTACTTCGCAGGGCTCGGCATTCCAAACTTTCGAAAGCTGCACCACCCGCCAACCAGCGGGCAACGTTCCGCCATAGTAACGGTCGCCGGATTGCAGTCCGAGGCCGATTTCATAGTGACCCGCCAGGACATCGACAGGGACCCCCGCCAGCACCTCGTAGAATCCGGGGCGGTTTGCGGCCAAACGAACGCCGCGCACTTCCATGTCCATCGTGACGAGCTTGGCGGCGACCTTGGCATTGGCGACGTTGTAGGGTCTTAGCTCGGTGCCTTCTCCGGGCAGGGCACCAGCCTTGATGGGCGGCGTGGTCTCGCCGAGACCCTGCATGATAAGCCGAAATCTCCTCTTCCGGCTTGGCCGGCGAGGCGTCGGTGATGCTGAGACCGTTGGCGTGGTAGGCCTCGGCGAGACGGGCGCCGGGCGCCTCGCGGAAGATCGGGCGGACGGCCGTTTCAACAATCGTGAGGTTCCGGCTGATTTCGCCGGCGGCCGTCTTCACTTTGAGCATCCAGGAGCCACTCTTCAGGCCGTAGGGCAACTGGGCCGTCAACCGGTCGGGTTGAACTTCCAGAAGCACCGCATTCGAGGTAGCGGTGGCCAAGGTTAGGCTTACTGTGGTGCCGTTGAGCGTTTCCGGATATGGAGCCTTGGCGGTACCCGCTTTGTCGGCCAGGTAGGCACCACGGATATAAACGAGCGAGCCGGGCGCGAAGTCAATGCCGCGATCGGCGACGTTGGTCACCGCGATTGAAGGCGCGAGGGTTGGCCTGTTCTGAGCCCAGGCGGAAGGGCAAAGTAGGGCGGCAAGTAGGGTGGGGACGAAGGCTTTTTTCATGGTGTTGGCTCAGTTACAGCCTACGGGCCCTACGCCGAAACGACTACTGGGTAAAGACCTAGGGGGTGATCAGGCCCTGAGCGACAGCGAGGCGCGTGAGTTCGGCCGTCGAGTGAACCCCCAGCTTGGCCATGATTCGACCGCGATGAAAATCGACGGTCTTCACCGAAATTCCGAGGATATGGGCGATCTCTTTGTTCAGCCGGCCCTCTGCGACCAGTTGCAGAATCTCCCGCTGGCGGTCGGTTAGCTCTTCCGCTTCGCGAACGGGCTGGCCTGACCGATTCCAGCGATTTTCGAGCACGTCCAAGCCGAAGCCGGGGGAGACGTACACCTCACCTCGCTGGACGGCGGCCAGGGCGTCGAGAAGCTCCTCCATGACTCCCGACTTCAAAACATAGCCGTCGGCGCCATACTCGAGCGCTCGGCGGAGATACATCGGGTTGGCGTGCATCGTGAGGAAAACCACCTTCATCGCAGGCCGGGCAAGTTTGATGAGCCGGGCCGCCTCCAGGCCATTGAGGATGGGCATCCCGACGTCGACGATGACGAAATCGGGATTGTGTTCGAGCGCCAGATCGACAACCTAACGACCGTTCGAGCCCGCCCCGATTACCTCATGGTGAGGCGCGAGCAGGGGCATGATGCCATTCAGTACCAGGGCATGGTCATCACCCAAAACGATCCGTAAGCGACTCATTGCGACCCCCGTTGGAGGGGCACTCTAACGACAACCGTCGTTCCCGCTCCGGGTGCCGAATCGATCGTCACGGTCGCGTTCACCAAACGAGCCCGTTCCTTAATGCTATGCAGGCCTAACCCGGTCGTGGCGCGAGCGGAATCCAACCCTACCCCGGAGTCCGCGATGCTCAGTTCGAGCACGTCAGCTTGTAGAGCCAGCCGGACCGTTACGTCAAGGGCACGGGCGTGTTTGGCGATGTTATGCAGGCATTCCTGGGCGATCCGATAGAGACACGATGCAATCTGGGGACGGAGGTCCTCCGGCAAAGGATCGGACTCGAACCAAACGGGAATACCCTGTTGCTTTTCAAATTCGCCGCAGAGGTACCCGAGAGCGTCCTGCAAGCCCAGATCGTCAAGAATGGACGGGTGCAGGCGGTGAGAGAGTTGGCGAATCCCTTCCGATATCTCGAGTATCTTCGACTGGAAGTCCCGGAGCCGTTCTCGCAGTAATGAGTCGGAAAGATGTTCTGAGGCCGCCTTACCGACATCCATCGACAAAACGGCCAGCCCCTGAGTAACATCGTCGTGTAACTCGCGGGCGATCCGCCGCGCTTCGTCATCGGTTGCCGTTGCCAAAGCGGCACTCATGCGCCGAAGGTCTCCCTCAGCGAGCTTGCGGGCTGTAACATCTTCGGCGAACGCGATGGGAGATGGAACCGAAAATTACAGTCTTGTCCTTTCTGGCGCACTGGCATTGCTTGGCGACGATGGTTTGCCCCGCCATGACGGCGTCGACTAACTCCCGCAAGGCGGGCCGATGCTCTGGCTCGACCGGCATACTGCCGCCAATTACTTCCTGCGCCGGGTAGCCGAACATGCGCTCCGCCGCTCGGTTCCAACTGACCACTCGACCGGTTCGGTCAAAGGAGGCTATCGCCAGGGGCGCACTTTCCACTAAGGCCCGCAGTTTTTCGTCGGTCCGGCGCAAGGGCTCTCGTTGCAGAGTAAGGTCAGTGAGGGAGCCGGCCATGCGGAGTGGGGTTCCCGCATCATTCCAGGCCGCCTGTCCGCGGCTGCGGAACCAACGAGCCTCCCCGGATTTCGTGCGCAGGCCATACTCAACATCGAAGGGTGTCCTTTGGTCGAGGTGCCGCCGCAGAGCGGCTAACACGCGAGGGCGGTCATCGGGATGGAGGCGGGTCTCCCACTCCGGATACGCACCGTCCAGTTCGCCCGATTGGTAAACCGTCTAACTCGCTTGACCGATCGGAGAAGTAACATTGATCCGTCGCGATGTCCCATTCCCGGATCCCGTCATTGACCCCGCGAGCGACCAGTTCCAAGCGCTCCTTATAGACCGGCTTATTCCCTTCGGTCAGATCCTTGGCGATGAACAAGTATCCGCTCACGGCTCCCTGGGAATCGGGAATCGCCGTGACGACGAGTTCGACCGGAACTTGAGTCCCATCTTTTCTGACGTAGGTCCACTCGCGCACCTCGGACGAGCCTAGGCGGGCGGGCGCGATAACGGCCTCTTCGTGGAAGTGGAGCGGGGTTCGCTGACCAATCACCTCGTCAGCCCGGTAGCCGAACATGTTCTCGGCAGCGCGGTTGAAGGCGCGGATCGCTCCGTCCGTTGCGGTTGCGATGATGGCCACGCTGGAGTTAGGTTCGAGTGCGCTTTGCGTCATCGTAGCCAATCTGCCGTCACGGGATCTCTTCGGCCCAGACGCGAAAGCTTTCGAGGATGTAAGGTCCGAAAGTGGTCGCTATGGCGACGTCGGCGGCGTCGCGCCCGCGGGCGATTAGGACACGCCCGGTGCGCGGCGCGTTATTGCGGGGATCGAAGACGTACCACGCGCCGCCCAGGTAGGCTTCGAACCAAGCGGCAAAGTCGCCTAACCCGTGCGGCAATGGGGTGCCCATGTGGCCAAGGTAGCCGGTGCAGTAGCGCGCCGGTATGTTCATACAGCGGCACAGCGCAACCGCCAAATGGGCGTAATCGCGACAAACCCCAGCACCTTCCTGCTGGGCTTGCCAAGCGGTCTTGGTGGGAGACGCGCGCTGATAATCGAAACCGATGTGGCCGTGGACATAGTCGCAGATCGCCTGGACCCGACCCCAGCCGAGCGGGGTCTCGCCGAAACGGCTCCAGGCAAAATCGGAGAGGAGATCGGTATCGCAATACCGGCTTCCCAACAGATAAACCAGGGTCTCCGCGGGCAGGGTCTCCACCGTCTCCTGCCAGGCTTCGGGCACGACGGGATCGGCCAAACCCGAGTTCCGCACCACCGCACTGTTCGTAATCCGGACCGTGCCCGCCGGCGCGACCAGCCGGCTGCACCAGTTGCCGAATCCATCCAAATAACCCGCGATGGGAACGACCGGGTCGGTCGCCAGAAACGCGTTCGAAACGATATCCGCAGTGCGGGAATGGTGGACATCAACCGTCAAAATCAACGGCGTCTCCTGCGGGAATTGGTACACCAGTTCGAACCCGACTTGGATCAGCATGGAGGATGTTACCACGCCCACCTCCTCCTCATGTTGTAATAAAGGAGCATGAAGGTCCTGCT
>JBBRIO010000507.1:0-4142 GCA_038220855.1 Bryobacterales bacterium
AGCCGGTTCCGACCCCGAGGCGTTGGGTCCGTTCGAGCCGATAGTGATGGGGAACATGGTGCTCGCGCTGGATGCGCTGTTCGGTCACCGCGCACGAGGCAAGGAAGGCAAGGACGGCAATCCGCTCAACGAGGTGCGGATGATCTGCGGGTCTCTGATGAAGGGCGATACCCGCCTGCTGCCCGACAGCACGATTAAATATGATCCCGCCAAGTCGATCCTTGGGACAAAGATCGGCGAGCATATCCGCTGGTCGCCCGACCGCGTCGGGAAGCTCTGCCACGCCTTCCTGGACGAGATAGAACGGAAGTATTCGTGAACTGGCATGCCCCGGGAGCGCTTGACCGCATCGCCCCGGCGATCGTGTTCAAGGCGCTTGGTGACCCTACCCGGCGGGCGATCTTCGAGCATCTGGCTCGTGACGGCGAGCAGAATGTGAGGGCGCTGACGCACCGCGCCGGTGTGTCGCAGCCGGCGGTGTCGAAGCACCTCGCATTGCTTAAGCTCGCCGGCCTCATCCACGATCGGCCGCACGGCCGCGAGACTCATTACCGCGCCGAGCCCGATGGGCTGAAGCCGTTAATTGACTGGATGGGAGTCCACGGCGCGCTGTGGAACACTTCCTTCAACCGCCTTGATGATCTTTTGAAGAGGATGGACAATTGACAGATAAGCATACACTCGTCGTCGAACGCGAATTGCCGCATCCGCAAGAGAAGATCTGGCGGGCGCTGACCCAAGCACCGTTGATCGCGAACTGGCTCATGCAGACCGACTTCGAGCCGGTCGTCGGCCGGCACTTCAACCTTCGCACGCAGGCGATGCCGCACTGGAACGGCGTGCTGGACTGCGAGGTGCTCGTTGTCGAGCCGCATTCCCGGCTTGCCTACAGCTGGAATACCTCAGGCGAGGAGGCGGGCCGGCTCACGACGGTCGTGACTTTCATGCTGACTCCAACCGAGTCCGGCGTCCTCTTGCGCATGGAGCAGTCGGGCTTCGCCGCCCCCGACGACGGGAATTTCCGCGGTGCCGCCTTCGGCTGGCCGAAGTATCTCCAAAACCTCGAGCGGGTGGTCGGGGAGATGGAGCAGTGAAGGTCGTCCGACGTTACCACGTCGTGCTTGTCACGCTCCATTGGCTTCTGGCCGCGATGATCTTGACAAATTTGGTCGTCGGGTTCGCGCAGTTGTTCATGTCGAACTCGAATCCGGACAAGATTACGGTGCTCTTGCTCCATATGGCAGGCGGAACGGTGATCCTGACGCTGATGGCCATCCGCCTAATTGTGCGGTGGCGCACGGCAAAGCCGTCGCCGGCACTTACTGGCAAGCCGTTTCTCAATCGGATGGCGCGGCTTTCCCACTACGGGTTCTACGTGCTGGTCGTGCTGATGGTGGCGACGGGTTTTGGCATTGCTATTCCGGC
Organism: Bryobacterales bacterium; assembly: GCA_038220855.1. GTDB lineage: Bacteria > Acidobacteriota > Terriglobia > Bryobacterales > Bryobacteraceae. Next base: position 1,426 of record JBBRIO010000507.1, read on the forward strand.
GGACCTGCCGGCTATAGTCTTCGCAGGTTCCGGGGATTCGCTTCCCGCGAACTTCGGCGCCTTTCCGTTCTTCCTTGTGCATTTCGCGTTGGGGGCGATGCTCGTCGTGTTGGTGGCAATACATGTCTTTCATGGCCTTTTGGCACCAGGTCGTAATGAAGGACCGGCTGATGAGCCGGATGGGGTACGGCAGTCGTCCTGCGGATGATGGCACGGCGGCTGGTGTTTCGTCCTCGGTGCGGTCACCACGTACGCTGGCGTGTTGATCCGGGCCCAACGGTATGTGGATTCGGTGGGGGTCTCGACACATCTGACCGTCGCTGACGCGCTAACCACGACTTGGTTCGGACTGCCTGCTGCGGGGATGCGCTTTCTAGCTACTGCCGGGAACGGCGTTTCCGAGGTGTTCGGAACCGCCCTCGACTTGTCAGAATAAGGAGAATTACGATGGTAGGTGCAACGATGGATAGCGCACGAGCTGCCAAAGCCAGTGTTTGGACCGGTCGGGTGCTCAGCGGATTGCTCGCCGCATTCATGATCATGGATGGCATAATGAAATTTATACATCCTAAAACTGTGACGGAGACGACGGCGCAACTGGGCTGGCCAAATGACACCGGAACCCTTGCCTTGCTTGGCAGCCTGATCTTGGTGCCGACCCTGCTCTATCTGATTCCGCGCACGACGGTCTTTGGTGCGGTTTTGCTTACTGGATATCTCGGCGGTGCTGTTGCGACCCACGCGCGGATCGGGAGTCCGCTCTTCACACACACCCTGTTCGGCGTCTATCTGGGCGTGATGCTGTGGGGAGGGTTGTGGCTACGCAGCCCCAAGCTTCGAGCCATATTTCCGATCGACCGGACCTAGTGAGTAACCCGAGCGCGACACGGCTTTGATCGCTGGGTGACCGATGCGCGACCATCTCGCACATTCTCAAAATCAGAGGAGCGGAAAGTGAGACAAGGACCAGAAGGAGGGAAGGCCCCTTCGGAAATGATTACCAAAAAGATTGCAGAACTTGATGATTGGCGCGGCACGCGGCTCGCAGATATCCGCCGGGTGATCGGCGCAGCTGCCCCCGAACTCGTCGAGGCCTGGAAATGGAATACGCCGGTCTGGTCGTATAAGGGCAACGCCGTTGCGGCGTGCGGTTTCAAGGATCACGTCAAAATCAACTTCTTCAATGGCGCATCTCTTACCGACGTGTCAGGCTTCTTCAACGCGGGTCTCGATGCAAAAACCACTCGCGCAATCGACCTCTATGAGGACGACGTCCTCGACGAGGCCGCCTTTATCGAACTTGTGCGTGCAGCCATTTCTCACAATCGAACGAAAGTAAAAAAGTAACGCCAATGGCAATGGATTCAGGAACCGTGCCGCAAATGGGACAAAAATGAAAAAACGGTAACATTCCCGCTGTCGGCAATTCTTTCCCACAAGCGCTCTTCGCCCGATATCGCGATATCCTCGGATTAGAATCGCGCTTGGACCGCGCATGCCGAGCCAGAGGGTGCTGTCAGACTAATGCGCGCAAATCTTCGATTGGCAGAACTTGGTCATTGAGTGCGGAGGATCAGGCCATGAGGCTGCGCCAGTCGGCCGGTAGTGCATCTCGCCGTTGATCTTCACGTACATCTCATCAAGATGCCAGCGCCACTGGCGAAAGCCTCGCATGTAGGAGGTTCGCTTCCTCCGGATCTCGCCGGCAAATATCGGCCCGAACCCGTTCCACCAGTGCCGCACCGTCTCATGGCAGAGGTCGATACCTCGCTCCGCGGGCAGGTCTTCAACAATCCTCAGCGACAGCGGGGAACGGACCTACATCATCACCACCAGCCGGATTACCTCAGGTGAGGAATAGAAGTAACGAAACGGGCTGGCAAACTTGCGAGGACGTGGCATCCAGAACCCTTGCCCCACGGCTCACTTCCAACAGGTGCATTTGGTTTGTCAACACCCTGTCGCCGATTGCGGTCATTCGCGTGTGTTCCGTTTGAGTATGGCGAACCAAGGTGTGCCGCGATAGGAATCCGCCACCACCCACGCGCTAGCTGTCAGCACGCAGTTAACGACGATCTCGCCAAATCGGAAATCACCGACGTGGCCCGACGCCGCAAGGGGCACCCAGATCAAAAGCGTAAACGAGCCCATCTGCACTGCCGTGAGCGCGGCGGCCAAGCGTGCGAGCACGCCGGTGAGGATGGCCACGCCTGCGGCGAGATAGGCGGCACCGGTGAAGTAGGCCCAACCCGCGGGCCAACCGAGCCAGGGCGGCACCAGCGGCGCGGTCAGTTCGATATAGACGAAATGCGAAAGGCCGAAAGCAACCAGCGCCAGAGCGTAGAGTATTCTCGCAAACCGCACGCCGCTATCGCCGGTCGCGAAACTGAGTCGCCGGCTGTCCCAGTCGGGTGCGAGCCAAGCGTAAAGCACCCAAGCCCCCGCCACGATCGCCGCAGTCTCGCCGGTGGTTTGATAGGAGCCTTCCACGAGCGGCGCGCGGACAATGAACGGCGCTTTGAAGACAATCAGCCAAAGCAGGAGATAGACGAAAAGCAGGCGCGCGGCGAAGGCGGACGTGACTTGCCAAAGCAGGCCGAGGCCGGACGCCAGCGCGACAACAGCGCCGATATAGGCGAGCGCCTCGCGCGAGGGCATTCTTTCGGGTACGCCGCCCCATACGCCGACGAAACCGCCGGTGATCAAACCTATGATCC
>JBBRIO010000508.1:0-4137 GCA_038220855.1 Bryobacterales bacterium
TGACGGTGCCTTTGGTTGGCTCCTCGTCACCCGTTAGAATGCGCATGAACGTAGACTTACCGGCCCCGTTCGGACCGGTGAGCGCATAGCGGCGCCCGGTCAAAAACGCGGTCGTGACATCCTCAAAGAGGATTTTGGCGCCGAAGCGCATGGAAACATTTTGAACGGCAATCAAGGGGTGAGCCTTCAGGATACCCTGAATCGGCCCACCCCCGCTACAAGTTCGCTTATCGAATCGTCAACGGCCGCGCAGCCGACGGTGTCCCCGTGGCGCCGTTGCGGATTACCACCGTGTAAGCGCCCCTGGTCGCGATCGACGTGGTGCCCGAAAGCAGCGTGGGCGCGCGATAGCCCGGATTGAGGACGCAGCCGGACGGGCAAGCCGGGCCGGTGATGACGACCTGCCCGGTGGTGGTGCTAAAGCCCGAACCCGTCAGCCACAGCGTGAAGTTCTGGCCCGCGGCCGGGCTGGACGGAAAGAAGAAGGCTCCCGTGAGTACCGGAGCGGCCGGCGCCGGCGCCGGCGTAGGAGCCGGCGTAGGAGCCGGCGTTGGGGTCGGCGTTGGGGTCGGGGTCGGGGTCGGCGTTGGGGTCGGCGTTGGCGTTGGGGTCGGCGTCACCGTACCCGCAGCCGCGTACAGCACCGCGATCCCGGCCTTGTCGCCATTCTCGATCGTACGCTTCTTCGTCTCACCCGCCCCAGCCGAAGCCCACATCGTCTGCTCGCCGCAAACGGTGGCCGAAGGATGGTTCAGACCCAGCGCGTGGCCCAGTTCGTGGGCCGTTATGTTCTCAATGTCGAACTTACCAGCCTCGCCCGTGGCGGACCAGGTGTAGAGGTTGTTGAAGGTCATCGTGAAGCGGCGCATGCGATTCGCCGCGTCATATTGGATCCGCGTGGAGGCCAAGACGTTCGCGCCGGAGACCGTGCCCAGAAGAAACTCGTTCGAGCTGGCCGCGTCGCTCTTGAAATTGAAGGCCGTGCCCGCCCTGTTCCAACTACCCACCGCCATTTCGAGCGCCGTCTTCCACTCTCCCGGAATCGTTGTGCTATATTTATACGTTGCCAGCGAGTCGTCCCACTTGGGGCCAATCAGCAGGTAACAGGCCGCATCGGGGGCCGGTGCCGTGGCGGATAATTCTGAAAGGAAAGCGTGGGCGCGCTGGCGCTCGGCTTCCATCATCGGAGCGTCCTGATTGCTCAGGCTCTCCTCAATCTGTTCGAGCACCTTCTCTGCCGGCTGATTGAGTTCGGTTACCCAACGGCCGTGTAGAGAGTATTTCTCCGTCGCCTGGTCATTTTCGAGAAACAGAACGACGGCTTCGTCTATCTCGAAGGCGGGCACATCGGTAAACATTACTCGCGTATCACCCACCGAACCGCCCTTCACGGTGAAGGAACGCAAGGCGCCGGACTTACGCGCGGTTTCTTTAAGTGCGGCACTTACTTTCACCGTAACATCCGTGTATATCTCGCCGTCCGTGCCGTAATAGCTACTGGTTTCGGTTACTTCGCCGAGTAAAATACTCGAGGCGGTTTTGACTTTGTGGCGTAGGTCGCCGTGATGGCCGGCCCACAAGGCAGTGGACGTCAGAACAAGCGTCAAAAGGAAAAGCAAGCGCATGAATAAGGTCCTTCGGGTTTAAGGTCTGCGAAATGTAAGACCGCAGTTTTTCGATGATGCCACAAAATACTAGGAGTTTGTACAGTCTGAGCCGTAAACAAACCGTAAATTAGGTGTTACTTACTGAATTCTAGGGGTAAACCATTAGAACTAGGACTCGTCAGGGGGTAGTACTAGTAAATCTATTAACAGAAGTAACCAGCGCTATGAACTAATTCGGCGCGCGGCCCGGATGAGGCGCAACAACTCTTCGCCCTCATCGACATCCAGTTCCACTTTGAGCCAATAGATAGGGCTGGCGAGCCCGAGCGTCGCCACCTTCACCCAATCTTTTTCCGTGGTGAGTAGGCCATCGGGGGCGGCGAGAGTCAGCGGCTCAAGATCCTGCGCTTGGTAACGAAAGTGATCCGGGAAAGCCGTGAAGGAGACCGTCTGCCAACCTAGCGCGGCGATGGAAGCGCGGAAACTGCCGGGGTTGGCGAGGCCGCAGAAAGCGGCGTATTGGCCGGGCGGCAGATTCACTGGCTGATCGCCGCGCATCCAGGTGATGGGGCGGATGCCGGCGCGCACGATGGGGGCGCGGGTGTTTTCCTGCCGAATGCGGGCCAGCAGCTTCGTGTAACGCCGGGCCGGCTGGGTCCGCGTCAGCACGACAAAACCGGCGCGCCCCAGCGCCGAAATCGGCTCTCGCAGACGGCCTACAGGCAGCAGACGTCCGCCGCCGAAGGGATCCTGCGTGTCGATCAGGACGATGTCGAAATCACGAGCCAAAGGCCAGTGTTGGAAGCCATCGTCCAGCAGGAACGCATCGGCGGCGAAGACACGGCTCAGCTGCTCGGCGGCCCGGCGGCGGTTAGCGCCGATGCCCACGGCGACGCGGCCGGAACGCAGGAAGATCTGGGCCTCGTCGCCGGTCTGGCTGAGGGGGGCGGTGGCGCCAGGGGGCAAGGCCAGCAAAGTAGAGTCCTGTCGGCCATAGCCGCGCGTAAGGACCGCGGCGCGGGGTAGCCGCTCAGCGAGCCACAGGGTTAGCGGAGTCTTGCCCGCGCCGCCGTAAGTAAGGTTGCCCAGGCTCACCGTGGCCGGCGCCAATCGATGGCCGTGACCGCGCAGGGTTCGGTCGATCGTCACGCCCGCCAGCCACAACCATTCGAGCGGCGCGAGCCACCAGTAGCCTGGCTCCTGCGTGAGCGACTGGTCGATGACGACGAGCACGGCGGTCATAGCGCGGGCCGTGGCCCCTCGTTCGCGCGCCGCGGCAGCTTGGGCGCGTGCGCCGTACTCTCCCGCGTCCGTCAGTAGTTCGGCGACGGTGGGCGCGAGTTCGGTCGCGTTCGAGATCTGGCGCAGCGCACCGTCCTCTAGGAACTGCTCGACAATGGCGGCGAAGTTCTGGTTGTGGGGGCCAACGATGATGGGGCAGCCGAAGTAAGCGGGCTCCAGCACATTGTGGCCGCCCCGCCGCGCGAGCGTGCCGCCCATGAAGACCACGTCGGCCAGGGCGAACGCGCCGCTCAATTCGCCCATCGTATCCAGCAGCAGCACCCCCGGCAGGGTGAGCGGCCCCAGGGCGCTCCGCCGCACGAAAGGGATGCTGGCCGCGCGTAGCTTCTCGGCCGCTACTTCAAAGCGCTCCGGCCGCCGCGGCGCCAGCATCAGCAGCAGCCCGTTGCCGCTCGCCGGGGCCAGTTGCTGGTAAGCGGCCAGCACGGCATCGTCTTCATCCACGTCACCCTCCCCCAGCGGGGGCATGGTGCTGGCGGCAATCCAGACGGCGCTGGGGTTCAGCCGGCGCACCCAGTCGCTCAAGGCTTCGGCCGGCTCGGGCGGCGTTGCATCGTACTTCAGATTGCCGACGCTCTCCACCAGTTCCTCCGAGCCGGGCCCCAGCAGTGCCCGATAGCGTTCGGCGTCGGTTTCGCTTTGCGCCAGGATCCGGTCCGCGGCCGCCAGCACGGGCCGGAACGCCCACGCCAGTCGCTCGTAGCGCGGCCAAGCCCGGTCCGAGATACGGCCATTCAGCACTATCAGCCCCGCGCCGCGGCGCTTGGTTTCGCGCCACAGGTTGGGCCAGATTTCCGTTTCGAAGATGATGACGGCCAGCGGGTCCAAGTGCCGCAGCGTGCGGCGGACGGCCCAGCAGAGGTCGACGGGGGAGTAGAAGATGTGGTCGGCCAGGCCCGCTAACCGCTGTTCGGCAATGTCGCGGCCGGCGAGCGTACTCACCGAAACATAGATCGGCGTGCCCGGCAACGTCGCGCGGAGTTGCTTGATCATCTCCTGGCTTGAAAGTACTTCACCCACCGACACCGCGTGCAACCAAAGGCCCCCGCGCTGCGTCCGCCGAAAGGGAAGGCTGCCGAAGCGTTCGCCCAAGTGCCGTGCATCAGCCCGGTTTCGAAAAATCCGCTTGACCCAATACACTAGGAGCAGCGGCAGCGCGATGACGCCGAGTGCCCGATAGAGGAAGAACATGAAACGGACTGCAAGTCGATTCGCCAAGACCTGTATT
>JBBRIO010000509.1:0-4127 GCA_038220855.1 Bryobacterales bacterium
AACTGGAAGACGCCCAACTGCCGATTGTCGACCGCCATGGAGCGGTCGCCCTGGCAAACCTTGATCTCAACCGAGGTCTGGTTGTCGGAAGCGGTGGAGAACGTTTCGCTCTTCCGGGTAGGAATCGTCGTGTTGCTCTCAATGAGCTTCGTAAACACGCCGCCCAGCGTCTCGATGCCGAGCGAGAGCGGAGTGACGTCGAGAAGGAGCACGTCCTTCACTTCGCCGCCTAGAACCCCGCCCTGGACCGCGGCGCCAATCGCAACCACTTCGTCCGGGTTCACCGAGCGGTTGGGTTCCTTGCCAAACATATCGCGAACGATCTGATGGATCTTCGGGATTCGCGTCGATCCGCCGACCAGCACGACCTCGTCGATCTGCGCGGGCGAGAGCTTAGCGTTCTTCAGCGCCCGCTCACACGGAGCCAGCGTGCTGCGCAGAATGTCGTCGATCATCTGCTCGAACCGGGTCCGGGTGAGCTTCATCACCAGATGCTTCGGGCCGCTTGCGTCGGCGGTGATAAAGGGCAGATTGATTTCGGTCTCCAGCGTAGTGGAAAGTTCGATCTTACCTTTCTCGGCCGCTTCCTTCAGGCGCTGCTTCGCCATATTGTCGTTCAGCAGGTCGATCCCGTTTTCCTTCTTAAACTCGGCAACGATCCACTCCATGATCCGGTCGTCGATGTTGTCGCCGCCCAAGTGAGAGTCGCCGTCCGTGGACTTCACTTCGACCACCCCGTCACCCACCTCAAGGATCGAGACGTCGAAGGTGCCGCCACCGAAGTCGAATACCGCGATGGTTTCATTCTTCTTCTTATCGAGCCCATAAGCGAGCGCCGCGGCCGTCGGCTCATTGATGATGCGCATCACCTCCAGGCCAGCAATTTGCCCCGCGTCCTTGGTCGCCTGGCGCTGAGCGTCATTGAAGTAGGCGGGGACTGTGATGACCGCTTTTGTCACCTTCTCCCCGAGGTACGACTCGGCCGCCTCTTTCAGCTTGGTCAAAATCATTGAGGAGATTTCTGGGGCCGAAAGTTTCTTGCCCTGGGTCTCTACTCGCGCGTCTCCGTTGTCGCCCGGCAGGACCTTATACGGTACCAGCTTCTTCTCGGCGTCAACTTCGTCGAAACGCCGTCCCATAAAGCGCTTGATGGAGTAGATGGTATTCTCGGGATTGGTCACGGCCTGCCGCTTGGCAACTTGACCGACCAAGCGTTCGCCGCCCTTCGTGAAACCAACCACCGAGGGCGTAGTCCGCGCGCCTTCCTGGTTGGGAATCACCACCGGTGACCCCGCTTCCATCACCGCGACGACCGAGTTTGTGGTTCCTAAATCGATTCCGATAATTCTGCTCATGATTAGATTTCTTGCCTCGTCCTTTAGTCTACTACAAGTATTGAATCTGCGTGTCTTGTTGTCAACATTAATTGCTGCCGCAGGTATCCAGCTCTCCGCCCAAGGACCCCTCGTCGCCGCCGCTTCCGATCTCGCGCCCATCCTTTCTTCCTACCCTGACGCCCGGTTTACGTTCGGATCTTCGGGCCAACTGGCCCGCCAGATCGAAAACGGGGCCCCCTACGAACTTTTCCTCTCCGCCAATCAAGCCTACGCGGAGCAGTTGGTCGCGGCCGGCAAGGCGAAGCGGGAAGACCTGCGCCCCTATGCGACCGGACGACTAGCGTTGTGGTCCAAGTCGGGACGTTATAAACGCTTGGAGGACCTGCTCGACCCAGCCGTTCGCCAGATCGCGATCGCTAATCCGGCTCACGCCCCCTACGGGAAAGCGGCGCGTCAGGCGCTCGAGAAGGCCGGATTGTGGAGTCGCCTCGCGCCCAAGCTGGTATATGCGGAGTCCGCTCGGCAGACAATGCAGTTCGCCGAGAGCGGCAACGTGGATGTCACCCTGACCGCGTGGTCATTGGTCCACGCCCGGGCGGGCACACTGTTACCCGCCGAGATGCATGATCCTCTCACGCAATACGGCGTGCCCATCGCCAGTTCGCCATCAGGCCGGCGAATGCTGGCCTGGTTGGTCGGGCCGGAGGGTCAAAAACGGTTACAGGCCGGAGGGCTATTCCCCCCGCCCTAACTGCGTCATCCAGGCAACAGCTTGCTGATGTCGTTGTAAAGGACGAAGGCGACAACCATCATCAAGAATACGAAGCCGAGCTTGAAAACCGTCTCCTTCACTTGGAGACTCAAATCGCGCCGCATAATCATTTCGATTGCCAGCATCAGGATTGTTCCGCCGTCCAGAATCGGAATCGGCAGCAGGTTAAAGATGGCGAGGTTCAGACTCACTGCCGCCATCAGTCCAATAAACGGGGCCATCCCTTCTCGCGCGGCGTCTCCACTCAGGCGGGCGATCCCGATCGGCCCCTCCAGGCTTTTGGCCGACATGCGGCGTTCAACCAGGCCCTGGAGAAACTGCAGGATTAAGCCGGCGCTGCGGTAGTTTTGCCGGGCTGCTTCGTTGAAGGCTTCGGCAATAGGCAGTTGCACGTAGGTCACTCGGGCAGACAGTTGTACCCCTAGCATGTACCGCTTATTGGGGCCATCGGCGACCACGCTCGGCGTCATCGCTACCTTTTGAGCCGCTCCATTCCGGTTATAGGTGAGCTCGACCGGCTTGCCCTGTCCGTCCCGCAGCATTTGTAGCAGCATCTGCGTGGATCGCAGCGGGACGCCATCAAGCGCGACGAGAAGATCGCCGGATTTCAGGCCAACGCGCTCGGCCTCCATCTTGGCGCTCACCCCTCCCAGCTGAATCTCGTGCTGTTCTCCCCAGCCGATTGTCCCGACGCCCGTCTGCTCGTGCAGTGCAGGAGTCAGCGTGGCTACCACCTGTTCGGTCCCCCGGATCAAAACCACCGGGACCGGGCGATTGGCGGCGGCGATCTCGGCAAGAGTCACATCTTCCCAAGTCGGATCCGCAATATTGTCGAAGCGGGCGATGCGATCACCCTCTTTAATCCCGCCTTTGGCGGCGACCGAGTCTTTCGCGATAAACCCAACGAAGGCGGGACCGTCCGATCCGACGACCTTCGGGTAGCGGTACATGAACAGTCCGGTTAAGAGGACGAGGGCCAGCAGGATGTTCATGCCCGGACCGGCAAACGCGATGATCATCCGCTGCCAACGGGGTTTGGCTTGGAAACTACGCGGGTCCTCGACCATCGAATCCGGAGTTCCATCCTCGCCAGTCTGCTCCCCAGTCATTTTGACGTACCCACCAAAGAGGATCAGCGAGACGCGGAAATCGGTCTCTCCCCGGCGAAAGCCAAACAAACGCGGACCAAAGCCGAAGGAAAACGCCTCGACGCGCACATCAAAAAAACGGGCCGCCCAAAAGTGACCCAGTTCGTGGATCAGAATCATGATCCCGATGAGAACGAGAACCCACCAAATATTTTGAAAGAGAACCATACTTCGCCTACCTTACAAACTTTTTCTGTCTGCGATCTCTTGGGCCGTCTTTCGGCTTGCCCGGTCAATCTCGAGTACCTCTTCGACGGACCGCGGAGTCCGGTTGGGTACTTTTTCTAATGTCTCTTCGACAATCTCCGCAATTCCCGGAAACGAGACACGGCCTGCCAAAAATGCTCCGACGGCAATTTCATCGGCGGCATTCAGCGTACAAGTGGCTGAACCCCCAACGGTTTGCGCTTCATAAGCCAATCGCAAAAGCGGAAACTTCTGCAGATCGGGAGGTTCGAATTCCCAGGTGCGCGCCTTCGACCAATCCATACGGGGCACCGGTGCCGCCGCTCTGGCGGGGTAGGTCAACGCATACTGAATGGGCATGCGCATATCAGTGGTCGAAACTTGGGCGATCACCGACCCGTCGTTGTACTCGACCATCGCATGAATGGACGATTGCGGATGAACCACGACTTCGACGTCAGTCGGGGCAAAATCAAACAGCCAGCAAGCCTCTATGACTTCGAAGCCCTTATTCATCATCGTCGCGGAATCGATTGTGATGCGCTGCCCCATCTTCCATGTTGGATGATTCAAAGCTTGGGCAACGGTTACTTTTTCCAACTCCGCAGCCGGAGTTTTCCGAAACGGTCCCCCGGAAGCGGTCAAAATCAGCTTGGTCACTTCGTCACGACGCCCCGCCCGGAG